>NZ_JAVKBY010000119.1:0-7278 GCF_040222985.1 Coleofasciculus sp. F4-SAH-05 | reverse complement strand
GTCATTCGTCATTCGTCATTCGTCATTCGTCATTCGTCATTCGTCATTCGTCATTCGTCATTCGTCATTCGTCATTCGTCATTCGTCATTCGTCATTCGTCATTCGTCATTCGTCATTCGTCATTCGTCATTCGTCCTTTGTAAGAGTTTGAGGCTTGTTTACATAACTTAATATAGTTGAGTTTATTTCCACCAACCTACTTAGCACAATAATTATAGCGTTTCGCGCTGGTGTAGTGACACCATAGATATGGATGCTTGAGCAGGAGGCTTTTAGATCGCTTGGTGTTGGAAGTTCTCAGTGTAAGGATGCAGGTGGGGGAGAATTTATTATTCGGGGGCGGCGGATTAAAACCCTACTGGAAACACGGGTTGAGCGCCCTCTCAATCGTTGGATTTTTGAGCATTATCCCGATTTTAACGCTTTAGCCGAAAGGCAGTTTATTGTGGGTCTAGAGGACAAGGGTTTGCCAGTCATAGAACTTCCCCTTGCCTCACAATCTTTACCTGGATGGCTCAATAACTCAATCCTGAAGTCGTGATCAGTCGAACTTATGCAGTTTGCGACTTGGTAAAATACATTGGTCATCAAGTTTGACGAGTCCGTGGATAATGTTTGGTTAAAAACATTTTGGCATCTGCCTCATTTTGAATCACGCTATCCAAAGTTGCGGCTAACAGGGCATCTAATATCTCTTTATAGTGTGGTCCTGGCTTATACTCCAAACCTTTGAGATCATTGCCATTAAGAGGAGCTTGCACGGTTGCCAAGTTTGTGAAATAGTGCCACAACTTGCGCCGAATTGCTCTAGAACTGTGTACGGCAATCAAAACCAATGTGGGTAATTTATACTGACGTAGCAGCAATACGACTTCACTGGGATGCTGACATTGGGGTAGAGACTCCACCACTTCGGTTTGGGCTTGTCCTAGATGCTGAAGTCGCTCAATACTATCATTAGGCAGTTGTAAATTTTCTGCCACTTTGCCACGTTCTTGAGGCTCTAAATGGGCGATTAACACCTCTAGACGCATCTGCCAATGTTTTAGGGTTTGCTGCGGATCAAAGCGTCGTAACCAACGGTCAATTAGACGGACACGCCACCATAACAATGGGTCAAGCTTTAAGCTGGGATGAAGACAGCGTAATGCTCCGAGTGAGCCGATGAGTTGTAATGCCCGTTGCCAATAGGGGGCTTCTAGGATGTACTTTAACTCAGCTTTTAATCGGGTTTCCAGAGCAGGCGCTCGCGTATTTGCTCTTAGCGATCGCTCATAAACGCCACTCTCTAACGCATACTGGATATAGTCTTGGGTTTGTGATTCCAGTTCAAAGTCCAAACGCACGGCAAATCGCACCGCTCGGTAAATGCGAGTCGGATCTTCGATAAAACTATTAGCGTGCAAAACTCGAATTTGACGCGATCGCAAATCCAACATCCCGCCAAAAAAATCCAGTAGGGGCAACGCTTCACCTCGCCTCCCCGTCAGTCGGGCTGCCATGGCGTTAATGGTAAAGTCTCGCCGATAGAGATCCTGGCGAATAGAACTGGCTTCCACTTCCGGATTCGCCGCCGGATAAGGATAAAACTCAGTCCGAGCCGTGGCAATATCAATCCACAAAGAATCCAGCACCGAGTCATTATGCCACAACAATGCTGCCGTTTGAAACGCCCCATGCACATCTAAGCGAGCATTCGGATACCGTTCTCGTAAGGCTTTTGCCAAGGTTACTCCTGCGCCCACATCAGCCGCCCGATGAAACCCATCAACCACCAAATCCACGTCTTTTAGGAGCAAAGGTTGGCTCTCATCCGCCAGCAATAAGTCACGAACGGCTCCCCCCACTAAATAGAGATGCCAACCCCGTTCCTGGGCTTCCTGGGCGGCTTGAGTGAGCAATTGCCACAGGGCAGGAGCCAGACGTTCCCGCATATTCAACAGACGGGATGAGGGATAGGTCATCTGGATTGGGCAAGTCTCTCCCCAGCGCTCTTGATCTTGGCGCAATTGTCGCAGGACATCGGTACGAGTGACAATCCCGACTAACTGCCCATTCTCTAACACGGGTAAGCGTCCAATATCGTAAGTCACCATCAGCGACTCAATTTCTGGCAGTGAGGTTTGGGAGGTAATAGTTTTCAGGTTTCGGGTCATATATCCTTTAACTGGGGCATGACCTAAACCGTGATGCAGTGCCAGATCAATATCTCGCCGTGAAATAATCCCAATTAATTGATCCTGTTCATCGACAACAGAAAGTCCAGAATGCCCATAACGCAGCAAAATCCGCTGTGCTTCTTCAACGGTGGTATCGGGGCGAATGGTTCGCACCGGAGATGACATTAACTCCAGGGCGCTCAGGGGTTGGGGAATTTGCTCCTTGAATTGAGCAACGAGTTGGGGTAGAACCTCTGGGGGATTTTCATGGCGTAGGGTGACGGCGGCGGCTTGAGAATGTCCACCTCCACCTAGGGGTTGTAAGAGCGCATTCAAATTAGTGCCAGGAATCCGCGATCGCCCGATTATCGTCAGGCGGGATGATTTTGAGTGTTGATGGTTGGATTCACTCACATCTTCTAGAGGTTTCACTGGAACATCTCCCCCAGCTTCCCCAGCTTCCCCAGCTCCCCCAGCTCCCCCAGCTTCCCCAGCTCCCCCAGCTTCCCCAGCTCCCCCAGCTCCCCCAGCTCCCCCATATTCTGCTGCTAGCAATAGGGCGTCACTTTCCGTCAAATCCACTAATCGTGAGGCTAAACTTGAGAGTCCCGGTACATAGTTGGGAGTCTTCAGAAAAACCCAGGACAGGGTATACCCTTGGTAGGGTTGAGATTTTAACTGGTCTAAGGCTGTGGTGAGCAGTTGTTGCAACTGGGGCGAAAGTCCGGGATCAACATAGTCGGCAATCTGACGTATATTTGCTCCTTGTGTCATTAACCAAGCCAGAGCCATGGCATCCCGTGGGGTGGTTTGGTCAAAGGTTAAAGAACCTGTATCTACATGGATACCGAGTGCCATCACTGTGGCTTCGGCTGTGGTTAATTGGATTGAGGTTTGTTGTAATTGCTCAACGATGAGCGTTGTGGTGGCACCCACGGATTCAACCTGTCGGAACGTGGCAGGAATATCACTATGAGTGTCGCCGTGATGGTCGTAAAGTTCAATGGCAGTAAGATGAGGCAAGTCGAACCATTGAGCGGCTTTCCCCAAGCGATCGCGCTTTTGGGTATCCACCACGACGAGGGAATGAATTTGGTCTACTTTAACCGAACGTCGTTCAATCAAAGCATACTCATCTCGATGCAGTGCCAAAAAATCCCGAACCGCCGGGTGAGCGCCCCCTGTTAGGACAAGTTTCGCTCCTGTTTTCAGGCGCGTCAGTCCGACGGCTGCTCCTAGGGCATCAAAGTCGCTAATTGTGTGACACAGGATTAAGTCCATGGTTTGTCCTTTGTTATTCGTCATTTGTCATTTGTCTGTCTTCTCACTCCTACCTTGTGCCATTTGCCTTGTTGTTGATTTTCAGTTTTTTCAAAAAAACGGGTCAATTTTTGGTAGCTTACCGGAAGATTGAGTCTAAAGCCCCGTCCTTCTAGGACGACTTTATATTAGACTTAACTTGGAGGAAAGGGTATTCAACCTCTTTTAAAACCCTTAGCCGAAAGGCATTTGTACCTTGAAAACTAGGCTTAGAGGATTCTGTACAGAACAGCTTGTACAGGTAAAAGGTTTAAGCAACAAGCACGCTTGAAACCTAAGATTTTGTTTTCTCTAGTACGGTAGGGCATACCGGAACTAGCTCTTGAAATGGGGCAAACGCTTCAGGAGAGATGCTCCTAGGCTGTTTGATAGGTAACTATCTCTCAGTAAGAGCGCTCGGTGAATGAAGAATCCTCATGCCTTTTAGGCTGAGGAGTGTCAAAATCAGAAGGATTTAACGTTTTGAAAGGCACAAACAGGAAATGTCTATCTTATTTCAAATATCACTGGCAGCTTTGGTCATTTTGTCATTCGTCATGGTGGTGGGTGTCCCTGTCGCCTATGCTACCCCCCAAAACTGGGAGCAATCCAAAAATTTGATTTGGCTAGGTTCAGGGCTTTGGCTGGCTCTGGTTATTGTGGTTGGCGTCCTGAACTATTTTGTGGTAGCCTGACTGTCTCCCCGCCTGAATCATTCAATTCAGACGGGGCTTCTACCACGAACAGATGCTCATGACGCAAGAGGGGAAAGACAGCCATGGCAGTTTTTGAGGGGAATTTTACATCAGCCAGCTCCCTGCGCTTGGCGATTATTATCGGTCGATTTAATGACCTAGTCACAGAGAAGCTATTAGCCGGGTGTCAAGATTGCCTAAAACGCCACGGTGTCGATCCCAATCCTCATGGCTCCCAAGTTGATTATATCTGGGTGCCAGGTAGTTTTGAAGTCCCTCTCATGGCTCGTCAAGCTGCCCTTAGCCATCGCTATGATGCGGTGATTTGCTTGGGCGCTGTCATTCGCGGTCAAACCCCCCATTTTGATTATGTGGCGGCTGAAGTCTCTAAGGGCATTGCCGCCGCTAGCTTTCAAACTGGAATTCCTGTAGTCTTTGGAATTCTAACGGCTGATACGATGCAGCAAGCCTTAGAACGAGCAGGAATCAAGAGCAATAAGGGTTGGGAATATGCCATGAGTGCCTTAGAAATGGCGAGTTTAATGCAGCAGTTTAAGGGGCAAAATGGCTCAACCTCTTATAATGCTTATGATCCAGCAGGAACTACTCAGTCCTTGCCTGTTTCATCGGGGCGGTCTCTTCCTTCAGAGTCAGCTTCTGAATACAATGAGTCTGCGAATTCATGAGCCACTGAGAATCGTGTAATCATGTAGAGACATGCCCTGGCATGTCTCGGAGCAAGGGAGTTATGGAAAATAACGAATAAGTTGACAAACCTGGATTATTCTGAGAGACTATAAAAAGCAAAAAAGAGAAAAATTAAGTGCGGGTATAGCTCAGTGGTAGAGCGTCACCTTGCCAAGGTGAATGTCGCGCGTTCGAATCGCGTTACCCGCTTAACTAAAAAGCGAAGCTGTTGGAGCTTTGTTTGTTGAGTATAGTTTGTTGCATATAACTTGTCGATGCCCAATCAAAAATTGGTGAAGGGTTCCGGTTATCGGAAAGGAAAGCGCTAATATTAGAGCATGGGCGTCTCCAAGAAAATCTCTGTTGGGAATTTGTGGGGATAAATTCAAGCTATAGTGATTTACTATGCAAGTTGATCGTGCAATCAGGAACACTCAATCATCAACGTAATCTTGGTTTTGAATAGCGCTTGTGCCACCTCAGAAAACTCAAAAGATAGATTTAAGTAAGGAATATCCCTGCCCTTGTCGGCGGCGGGGGTGTTTAGTGCCGATTACCCTGACGGAAGCCTTTGGCTGTAATCGCTGTCAGCAAATTTTCGTTCTTGAAGAAAATGGGCTTATAATCGAGCAATTATCGACGACTTATCCATACAAAAAAACGTGGCGTTGGACAGGTCATCGCTGGGTGAGTACCCAGGGGAATCTTGGGGAAAGCTACTTACCTGTAGCCCTCTTGATCGTGCTGGTTTTATTGATTGTCTGGTTACCCCTAGCGCTGCAATCTCCAACCGGTCCTTCTATAATTCTTTGGGCATTACTGGCAGTGATTTTAGCCGTGTTGCCAGCGCTTATGGTGTGGTTAGCTTATCGGCGTTCGTAAATGATGGATATGGAAGCCTCTGATCCTACGCCTCAGTCCAACCGTGTGATTGCCAGAGCATATCGGGCATCTGTGGTGTTGGCAACCACAAAAGGAGTTGAACGATCGCGCGGCGTTCAAGCGATGGTAAAAGCCCTGCAAAATGCGTTTGATGATATCTTGGATGCCAATACCATGGACTTGGAAGCCAGTCGCGAAATGGCAGTTCCTGACTTGGTATTAGATTGGCTGAAGCTAACGCCAGAACGACTCCAGATTGCGATTGGGATTTTGCAGCGGATTGGGGAATTATCTGATCCGATTCGTCGGGTGATGAATGCGTCTTATCAACTTGACCATTCTCAAACCTATTGTCAAATGATGCCGTTGGGCGTGATTGCTTTAATTTATGAGGCGTTCCCTGAGTTAGGTGCGATCGCGGCGGGTTTTTGTATTAAAACGGGAAATAGTCTGATATTAAAAGGAAGTAGCGAAGCCAGTCAATCCAATCAAGTGATTGCCCAAGCGTTACAGAACGCCTTGGACGACGCGGGTTTACCCTCAGGTTGTTTGGAATTGTTCCCTTCAGAACAGGGGGCTTCTATGCGAGATTTAGTCACACGGGATGACTATTTAAACTTGGTGATTCCTTATGGACGCCCAACGCTAGTGCAGCAAGTCTTGCAACAAGCAACGGTACCCGTTTTAAGATCAGCGATGGGAAACTGCTATCTCTACTGGTCCGCATCAGGAACTTGGGATGGGGTGCGATCGATTATTTTAGACAGCCACGTCAGTATCCCTGATCCAGTGAATGCGATTGAAAAAGTCTTGATCCATCGCAATCAAAAGCCATCCTCGTTAATGAATCTCTGTAAGAGTTTAAGTGACAAAGGATTTAAACTAAAAGCGGATGCCGAATTAGTGGCAAAATTCCCGGAACAGCTAACGCTAGCATCGGAATCCGAATGGAGTCAACCTTACTTAGATAAGGTGGTAGCTTTTAAATTAGTCGATAGCAGCGAAGATGCGATCGCGTGGATTAATCAATACAGTAGCCGCCATGCTGACTGCTTAGTTACTGAGTCTTATCTGGAAAGTCGCCAATTTTCCCTAAAAGTGGATAGTGCTTCGGTGTATCTCAATTCCTCACCACGATTTTCCCGCAACCCCAAACGTGGGGACTCGGTGTTTCTGGGGATGTCTAATCAAAAAGGGTATCGTCGCGGGATGATTACGTTGGAGACGTTAACCACACTGAAACAGGTGGTTCAGGGGAATGGGCAGTTTTAGTTATTTGTCATTGGTCATTGGTCATTGGTCATTGGTCATTGGTCATTGGTCATTTGTCATACTCGCTTCGCTAGAAGCAAGTTACTGGCATGGTACACCTTAATTGGTGGATTAGAATTGTAGGGGCGCAAGGCTTGCGCCCGGTTTAAACTGAAGTTCCCCCCGTCCAGATGTACTACAGGGGACTGAACTCCTACTGCATAAGCATTTTAGCAATTTAGCCCCCTCAAATCGTACCCATGTATATTTAAGATTTTCTTAATATTCTTAGGAGAGAATCTGT
>NZ_JAVKBY010000070.1:0-21324 GCF_040222985.1 Coleofasciculus sp. F4-SAH-05 | reverse complement strand
TTCGTGCGTTACGCGGGGAACACAATTCATTGGAGTTTCCCATTATTGCCCCGCTAACGCACCCTACTTGCTACTTGGGCGACTCTTTCCGCATCACCTCCAACCAAGACATTCAACAATCGAGCGATCGCACCAATTAATACAGCGATCGCCAGAATAATCTCAGCAGGGCTGTTTCCATCTCGCATCCAGGTAGAAGGATGTTCCATTGGAGTCTGAGAGGGCGGGACAAGTTCAATGGGTTGATTAGTCTGTTCCAATTGTACGGGGGTTTTCTGTTGGTTGTTCATGATTTCATCCTCATCAATGCTTTGATGAAACCAGACTAATGGTACTGTCAGGTTAACCTCCAGACCAATTCAGGACAGATAATAAGTTCCCTTTTCTGTCCTTCCAAACAAGAGTTAAGACTGGCTAAACTATAGTTATGCATCCTGTAGGGGCACGGCAATGCCGTGCCCTTACCTCAAGACGAAACCGTTATGGCTCAAACACGCAAACCTCGTGGTATTCCGGCAACTCAAGAAGGATTAGAAAAACTCCGACAAGCGAAGGCGGCTGGACGAGATGAGAATGGACAGCCTCTGACGTATGAACGCATTGCACAAAAAGCTGGGGTAGACGTAAAGACAGTTAAGCGGTTTTTCGGGGGTAAAGGAGTTGATCGGGATTCTGCGATCGCAATTGTCGAAGCGTTAGGGTTAGAGATAACTGAGATAGTCGATCCCAAGGATTGGAACTCAGCAAAACGGACATTGAATACAATTAACTGGCGCGAAGTCTGCGGCAAAGTTTTAGCACAACAGCGAGAACAACAGCGACTCCGGCGACAAGCGACTGAGCGAGGTTTTGAACTAAATGTCTATGTACCACTGGGATTAGTCGAACGCAAACAACAGCAGCGTCGGCGTGGGGATGTACCTCCAAGCTTGGCATCAAAAAACTATGCATCAGGGAGAGTATAATTGAGCGATCGCGGAACTGACATGGCACATTAATGAACTTTGAAATCATTGGAGAAATCACTACAATTGAAACAATTGCAATTAGCAGTTCGATTCGTGAGGTAGCACGGTTATAAAAATATATGGTTCTGGGCGTTGGAGGAAATTAAAAGGAATTGCTAGGATTTGCCTTGACGATTGCACTATCTGTGAAGCTGAAATTCATTGATCCGCAAAATTTATCAGGTGATACCCGATCACCGTGCTGCGGTTGCTATACTTTGTCGCTAATTGCGGCGGTGTTACATTACAATTGAAAAACTTCAGGAGTATGTCTAGAATCAAAAGCGCCCTGATTCATCCCGTCACTAAAAGCGAAGGTCTTCTCAGGGCATCAAGATAAGCCCTCATCTCCTGCCAACAGCCATGGCGAATCTATTAATTATCGAATCAGGCGGTAAAGTCAAAAAGCTCAAATCCATTCTCGGTGCTGGCTGGACGGTTAAAGCCAGTATGGGTCACGTTCGGGAATTAGCCGATGATGGTGAAGATTCTCTGGGATTTGATTTGGACGGTTCCCACATCCACTGTCGCTATGTTCCTCGGAGTAGTCAAGCCAAGAAAATCTTATCGGAATTGCGTGGTGCTATTCGCCAAGCTGACCGAATTTACCTGGGGACTGATCCCGATAGAGAAGGAGAAACCATTGGTTGGCATTTGACCCAAGCATTGCGATTGAAGAATCCGTTACGGGTGACCTATACCGAGATTACCAAAGCCGCCGTCGATCGCGCGATCGCACATCCGAAAACCCTTGACTCTAATTTAGTCGCCGCCGGACGCGCCAGGGATTGTTTGGATAAGTTGGTGGGATATAAGGGGAGTCGGTTAGTCTGGCGCTTGAATAACGGCTGCAAGTCTATGGGACGAGTGCAGAGTGCGACACTGCATTTGTTGGTGAAGCGAGAACAAGAGATTCTGGCATTTAAACCCCAAGATTATTGGGTGGTATGGGTAGAATATCAGGAAGGATTTAAAGCTGTTTACGCAGGTCGAACTTACCCGCAAACGGCGCAACGGCGGAATTCGAGGGATAAAAATAGCAATCAGCCAGATGATGCAGGTGAGGAGAATCCAGTCTCGGAAGGGACACGGGTACTCTCTCAAGAAGACGCGGATCAATTAGTCGCCATTGCCCGTTCTCATTCTCATCATGTTGTCACAGTAGAGGGAAAAACCGTTAAACAATCTCCCCCAGCCGCATTTATCACTTCCACCCTTCAGCAATCTGCTGGCGCGAAACTCAAGCTGAATCCAGACGTGACGATGAAAATTGCCCAAAGCCTCTATGAAGCGGGACATATTACCTATATGCGGACGGATTCGGTGGCGTTGTCTCCAGAGTTTTGTCAGGCGGCAAAACAGTGGCTTTTACAGCATGACCCGGATAATGTACCCTCTAGAGTAACCTCCCATCGCTCTAAATCTGGGGCGCAAGCAGCCCATGAAGCCATCCGTCCGACTCATGTTGAACGCACACCCAAGCAATTATCGGTTCAACTGACTAGGGATGAGGCAAAACTGTATGATTTAATTTGGAATCGCGCGATCGCAACTCAGTGCTGTCAAGCTCAATTGTCTAAAACTCGGATTATCACCCAATCGGGGGATGTATTTTGGGAAGCCAGGGGACAGGTTTTACTCGTACCGGGTTATACTCGCTATTGGCATAATATTGCCGCCGATTCCCAATTACCACGAGTACAGCCAGGACAACCGCTTACATTAGATAACGCAGGTGCGGATAAGAAACAGACGCAGCCACCACCACGTTACAGCGAACCTAAACTGGTGCAGGCGATGGAACGTTCGGGAATTGGTCGTCCTAGCACTTATGCGCCGACAATTAAAACATTGAAAGCGCGTAATTATGTTCAGTTAAGTAAAGGGAAATTGCAGCCAACCCAACTGGGGATGGAACTGGATGCATTTTTGGCACAGGTGTTACCTGATCTGATTCAGCCAGAATTTACCGCTAAGATGGAATCGGATTTAGATGCGATCGCGTCTGGGAAATTGGATTGGGAATGTTATTTAACCGGGTGGAATCGGGATTATTTTGCTCCAGCGCTTAACTCGGCATTTTCCCAAGTTCCAGAGATAGCCAGTCAAACTCAGTCTACCCCTAAGGGTGAATCGAAACGGCGTCCGAGAACCGAACTCACGGATTATTCCTGTCCTAAATGTCAGCATCGGATGACTAAGGTATTTTCTACCTCTAAGAAGCTAAAAGCCGATCATTTCCTCAGTTGCGATAACCGTGAGGGGGGATGTGGGGCGGTAATGTTTTGGAATGGAAAGGCTGGGGCGTATGAGTTACCCCGTTCAGAACGTCCTGTAGCCGCCAAACCCACCAAGCCAGCCAACTTAACCGAGTATGCTTGTCCCAAGTGTGGCAAGCCGTTGGAGTTGTATGAATATGAGAAAGAGGGTCAGGCAAAGAAGATGCTACGTTGCGCGAATCCCAAGTCTCGTCAGGGGAAATGTAAAAATGTGGCTTATTTTTGGACGAAAAAGGGGACGTTTTGGAGTCCCAAGTTGGGCGAGGTGAAAAAGTGATGGATAAGTGTGTGGGCAGCTTCCAAGAATGGGAAGGGTGGTTTCGGCTTCGCTCAACCACCCTAATTGCTCAACTAGCCTCATGCAGAGGAGGACTAACTTTGAGGGCTTTGAGGGCTGAGCGAAGTCGAGGGCTTTGAGGGCTGAGCGAAGTCGAAGCCCGATCATTAGGGAAGGAGATGACTTGACATGCCCTATATGTATATCCTCGAATGTTCTGACAGTTCTTTCTACACAGGAAGCACGAAGGATTTACCTCGACGTTTATGGCAACATCAAAATGGTTTAGGGGCAAATCATACAAAGAAAAGATTACCTGTAAAGTTGGTTTATGCAGAGTATTATGATCGCGTAGAAGATGCGTTTTATCGAGAAAAACAGGTACAAGGCTGGAGTCGGAAAAAGAAAATCGCGCTGATGAATAGTGATTGGAATCGGCTTCATGTTTTGGCAGAATGTCAGAATGAGTCACATTATCGGAGGGGGCTGGTTGAGCATCGGAGGGGGCTGGTTGAGCGAAGTCGAAACCAGCCCCTCCAGGGAAGTCGAAACCAACCCAAGCCCAGTAATGATGAGGACTGAAATGATGAGTTTTGTCCGCTTCACTGCAACCTTCCCAGAGCTAGAGATTGTCTCCACACTGGGGAGACAATTTCAACCAAGACCAAGCCAGTTAAATATTTTGAGCTGCTTGTCACCCCTTCAGCCCTGAGCGACCAATACTTTGAGTAGCATTGACTTCCCCAGCTCCCTCAGCTTCCTCAGCTTCCTCAGCTTCCTCAGCTCCCCCTCACACACTTATTCAGCAGCCTCTATTTAGGGGTTGGTGCGACAACCAGTAGGTGTTTTTTCAGAGAAGTCACAATTTGAGGTTGTATCCCTTATCCAGTCAGGGTTTACCGCCTCTTTTGGATTTAAGGGGTTGTCGCAATAGCTGAAAGGCTTATTCAGAAAGGATTTGAAGCTTTTTTGTTGGCGGGGGTTGTCAAAACCGAGGGCTGAAATGCTATAGTTAGAGGAGGTTGTCGCAATCGAACCTTGAAAACCAAATACAGCAAGCGTTTCAGAGGTCGGCAGTCGAAATCCTCTATAATCCCTATCAGGGATTGAAACATAGTTGTGCAGCATATCAGCGCCGGCTACCACGCGTCGAAATCCTCTATAATCCCTATCAGGGATTGAAACGTTGTACCATCCGCGATCGCCTTGATATCAGTATCGTCGAAATCCTCTATAATCCCTATCAGGGATTGAAACCAATGATGCCAGCCTTGAAGTCCTCGATAAAAGTATGTATTGAAAGTCGAAATCCTCTATAATCCCTATCAGGGATTGAAACTTGTACCTTGATGTCATTAGCCGATCGCCTGATTGTCGAAATCCTCTATAATCCCTATCAGGGATTGAAACGAGAATTAGCTCGATATATAATGGGGTGTTGGATGGTCGAAATCCTCTATAATCCCTATCAGGGATTGAAACAAAACGTTATATGGGCTTGGTAACCAAGCCCCTACGCAAGGAATTCCCCTGAATCTCTTCTATCAGGGAGAATTCTACGGCTCCCCCAGCTCCCTACCCCTAAAGAAATTTAACTTCCGCTCAACATGGTGCGTAATCGTCCCGGAAGAGGCTGATTACCCGAATCATGATGGCGCAGTAACTTTAACAAAGGTTCTGGTACAGTGGCGCTAAGATCAATTTGCAACTGGGGACCCGAAAGAGCGAGGCGAATCAGCGTTTCTTTTTGAATCTCCAGTTCCGTAATCGGTTGACCGTCCTTATACGTCCCATTGTTACCAAAGTTAATCAATTTCCATCGGTTCCCCATACGCCGCAATTCCAGATGGTAACGCGAGACAACCGAACTTCGCAGCACAATATGGTTATCTGCACAGCGCCCTATTTTAATAATCGGTTGATCAGTAAAATGCCATTGTTGAATCGGTACACTATGGGACGGCGAGCGCAGTGATACCGTAACAACATTTGGAGCAAGATTTACGCCTGACAAAGATTTATGAATCAATTGATGCACCCCTAAAAATCAAAACTTGATAGTTAGTTTATTCTGCTTACTATTTCTAGAAGCCCACACGTCTACTCCGAAGAGTCAGTGTGTGAAGTTGTCCCTTTAATCATGACACGCCTCAGACGAATCGCATAGTGAATCACATAGTGCGATTCACGTCTAGGACATGACTGGGCGGGGAAATGTGACTAGAAACCCTAGATATTCCGTACTTTCCCCGCATCTCCCGCTAACCTGGGAGTTTTGCCTAGAGAGTACGCGATCGCAATAGCCGGATCGCTGTTGGTTATCACCTTAACACTATACCTAACTCACAATTGAGTTAAGATGCTCAATCTCACTTGATAGCTGATAACTTCAGTTTACAGACTCTGACCCAGTTTTTCACACCGTATTATTACGGAGCAACTCCCAACCGCTATACGATTGAATGCCCCAATGCTAGCATACCCATTCAATCATTGAAATTGATGGGATAATTTCCCATTAATTGTAGCACAAGCTACCAAATCATCCCCTGCCAGGGAGAGTTAGGGAGGGGTCTGACCCCCCAGTTCAGTGACTCCCAGTATCATAATTTTAACTCTGATATAAATTAATAATAACCTAACCTGAATGGCACGTTATTGAAGCCGAATCTGACTAACTTGGATACCAGAAAATGATCCGGTTTGTTAACTCACTAGGGAAAAGACCCCTCCCATACATGTCAACTTAAAGAGATGGAAAAATTGAAAAAAAGAAGAAAATTCTACATTAAACTGCAACTTTGTATCACCCACTCACACCCTCGCCCCCTTCCGTATAAGTAAATCATTGAACCCGTTTTAACGGGTTTAAGCTTTTAGCCCCAACTTGAGTGGAGGGCTGACTTTATATCACCAACTCACACCCTCGCCCCCTTCCGTATAAATAAATCATTGAACCCGTTTTAAGGGGTTTAAGCTTTTAGCCCCAACTTGAGTTGAGGGCTGACTTTGTATCATCCACTCACACCCTCGCCCCCTTCCGTATAAGTAAATAGTTGAACCCGTTTTAACGGCTTTAAGCTTTTAGCCCCAACTTGAGTTGAGGGCTGACTCTAAAATCATCAAGCTACCCTGATTAGCCCCAGGTTTAGAGGTAAAGTATTAACATGATTGTCTACACAAGGAGATGAGTTATGGTCGCGACTCGCGAAGTGATTATTCCCACAGGTATGGAAATCCTATATGAAAAGTATCACTATTGTCCAGGTATTAGAATCGGAAATACAGTCTATGTCTCCGGTCAAGTGGGTCGCGACGAAAAGTTACAGGTAGTTGAGGGAATAGAAGAACAATTTATCCAGGCGTTTGAAAATGTCAATAAAGTTCTTTTAACCGCAGGCGTAACCTTTGAGGATGTTGTAGAAATTGTGACCTATCATGTCACAAACCCAGCGTCGATTCCAGCGTCAAAACCACTAATCATTCCTCATTTGTCGCTGTTTATGGAAGTAAAAGATCGGTATTTTATTGAAAAATATCCGACTTGGACAAAAGTAGGTGTCACCGCCTTGTCTGACCCTGGACTCATCGTGGAAATCAAGTGTACAGCGCTGCGATAAAATCTAAGCTGTCAGTCTGAAACAATGGAGAATCGCAGCCATAGAAGGATGCCAACCAACAATAAGTATGGCAAAGTAGACAGCAAAGCTCAAGACGTGGTGCATTTTAATGAAATTTCGATCCAAATTTGCTGAAAAAGGCTCAATTTCTGCAACAGATAAAACGATTCCCATAAGGTTACTACATCCTAACTATCCGTTCTCCACCACCCGTTTCCCGTTTTTTTATGGCTGGATTATCGCGGTGGTTTGCACGATTGGGATCATTATGAGTATTCCGGGTCAAACTGTAGGAGTGAGCGTTTTCACGGATCATTTGCTACAGGCGACGGGTGTATCACGTTTGGAATTGAGTAATGCTTACCTGGTGGGAACCTTAACCAGTGGTCTCCTATTACCCATGGGGGGAGTGTTGCTTGACCGCTTTGGCGCACGAGTTATTGTGGTGGGTTCGTCGCTGTGGCTGGGGGGAACACTCTGTTATTTGAGTTTGTGCGATCGCATCGCTATCTTTGTCAATAGTATACTACCCCTTGATCATTCAGCCATAGCGCTGATAATACTCGGACTTGGCTTTACCAGCCTGCGCTTTTCCGGTCAAGGAATGTTGACAATGACCAGCCGTACCACCTTAGGCAAATGGTTTGACCGTCGTCGTGGGTTTGTCTCCGGTACAACCGGTGTATTTGTCTCCTTTAGCTTTTCCATTGCACCGTTAATTCTCAGTATCTGGATTAACGGCTTCGGTTGGCGATATACCTGGGTAACAATGGCAGCGATTGTGGGGATTGGCATGGGATTTGTTGGCTGGATGTTCTACCGAGATAACCCAGAAGAATGTGGTCTGATTATGGACGGAGACGCCACAACTCCAGCCACCACCGGAGACACTTTCGGTGAGAACAAGATACGAGATTTTACTCGTTCTCAAGCGCTGCGTACCCGAATTTTTTGGGCAGTCACGTTAACCTTATCTTCTCATGCTTTAGTCGTTACCGGGATTACCTTTCACATCGTTGATATTGGCGCAGAAGCAGGATTATCGCAAATCCAGGCAGTATCTCTATTCTTACCCATGGCAATTCTCTCCACTATTGTGGGATATTCAATGGGACTAAGCGCCGACCGAGTTTCTTTGAAATATCTATTCTTATTCATGATTGTGTTTCAAGCTATCGGCTTTACTTGTGCTGCAAACCTGGGTATAGGCTGGTTACGGGGACTGACAATTGTGGGATTAGGTGCAAGTGGCGGCTGTTTTAGCACCTTATCCACGGTAGCTTTGCCAAGATTCTTTGGTCGAATGCATTTAGGGGCTATTTCTGGCGTTCAGATGATGAGTATGGTGTGCGCGAGTGCGATAGGACCTTCATTATTAGCAGTATTTAAGGATCAATTGGGTTCCTATCAACCCGGTCTCTACACTTGTGCTATACTCCCAGTCATTACACTAATTCTGACTCTTTTTTCCCATAATCCACAGCAGTAAAATGACGGCGAATCTAGCCAGCCTTAAGCAAGATCCCCGACTTTTTCAAGAAGTCGGGGATCTGAACTTATTAACATCAATAAAAAATTGCATTCCTGCGAGGGGGGAAGACAAAGGATGCTTCGCTCTTGTTGCACGGAAGGGAGAGAATTCAAAGCCTCTCTCCTTGCAGGAGAGAGGTTTGGAGAGAGGTTTTCCAGACCCCGTGAAAAGTAAGAAATGCTATCCCCTCATAATCCCAGAATTTCATAGGATTTTTCGACAACTTCATCGGGATCAAACGGCTTAGTCATATACAAATCCGCCCCGACTTTTTGCCCTTTTTCTTTATCAAACTCTTGCCCCTTTGCCGTTAACATAATAATGTAGACATCTTTAATATCCAGATTATTTTTAACGGCATAACAGACATCAAAACCATTCATCTTAGGCATCATCACATCCAGAAACACTAAATCCGGTTTTTCCGTTTTAATAGTTTCAATTGCCTCTTCCCCATTTTCCGCAATCAGGACTTCTACGCCTTCATCTTCCAATTCCTCTAACGTTTGTGCCATTAACAGGCGAATATGCGGTTCATCATCAACAATCAAGACTTTCTTATTCATCTTAATAGACCACTTCAAATACATCTACAGGCTTTTTCTTCCCCTTAACTTTCACAGTGCCAACTTCCTTAAAATCAAACAGATCATAGGTGACATCATAGACACTGCGACACACCAAAATTTGTTCCCCTTTGGCAATGGATTGTAGACGAGAGGCAATATTGACCTTATCCCCAATAGCAGTATAATCCATGTGCTGAGGAGAGCCAACATTTCCCACAATCACTTCCCCTGAACTAATACCAATTCCGGTAATAAAATTTTGGCGAATCCAAGGAACCGGAATGGCTTTGATCCGCTTTTGCATTTCAATTGCTGTTTTAATCGCACCTTGTTCACTGTAAACTAAGCGAGAGGGAGCGCCAAACATTGCCACAATCATATCACCCACAAACTTATTGACAGTTCCGCCATTGCTGAAAATTACATCAACCATGTGGGTAAAATATTCATTCAAGTATTCGACGATTAGTTCCGGAGGTAATTCCTCACATTTCGTGGTAAAATTTCTAATATCTGAAAATAAAATTGTAATATCTCGTTTAGCTGGCTCGAAGGAAAAATCATCTTTTTCTTCAAGGATGGCTTCAACGACTTTAGCAGAGACATAACGTTCGAGATTACTTTTAATCCGCTCTTCTTTTAGTTTTTGTTCATGCAACATCGCATTTTCAATGGCAGATGCTGCTTGCGAGGCTAAAGCAGTCAATAACTTTAAATCAGCCGCCGTATAATTAATTGGCTCTTGATGACTAATATTAATCACCCCAATGATACCATCTTTGGTTTGCAGAGGAGCGCAAATCAGAGAGTAAATTTGATTCTGACCTTCGACAAATCGAATATCTGCCTGCACATTATTAATAATTTCGGCTTTACCTGTCAAAATTAAATTCCCAGCGATTCCTTTCCCCAATGCCAAGGGCGCTTTTGGGTCATATTCTTGACCAATAGCGGCGATTAACTCAAACTCACCCTTGTCTGGATTTAATAACATGAGTGAACCACTGGTGGCTTTAATTAATCGGGTGGCTTCATCAATAATTAAGTTGGCGACTTGTTTGAGATCAAGGCAAGCAGTTAACCGTCCCGATATATTATAAAGCATATTAATTTCTTTATATTTATCCAAAGTTTCCCGCGCCAACATTTTTTCCTGAATTTCTTTATTGGCAATATAACTCATGAGGGACGCCAACGATGCGGCTTTTTCACCCCCTGAGATCCAACCAATAATATCATCAGCCAGCTTTACTGGATAATTTCCCAGTTCCTTTTGACATTCTTCACCAAAAAGGAGACGACCCTGGGTATCCTGAATCAGAATCGGTGTCTCCATCACCGCACTCATTTCCTTGATCAGAGATAAAACATCTTTTTTATTCAGCAACTTCTTTAGACTGATGGTTACCATCTGCTTTTTCATTCGCTAATAAGAGAAAAAATACATTTTCCAGCCCCTTTTCAAAGCGTAGGGTTTTGACAATATTATATCGTTCCGACAACTCAGAATTGACAATAATCATATCCGGCTTAACGGAAATAGCTTTTTCTTTAAAATCCTCCCCATCAAAGACCTCAATCACATTATATCCTCTGGTGGTTAGGACATCAGCCAGGGTTTTAACGGTGGATATATTTTCATCAACGACTAATATTTTCTTTTGAGAACTTCCTTGGGCAATTAAAGAATCAATTTCCTGAAGTAATTGTTCCGATTCAAAGGGTTTAGTGATATACTTGTCAATCCCTAATCTATATCCTCGTTCGTGGTCTTCAATAATGGACAAAATAATAATTGGAATGTCCATAGTTGATGGGTCATTTTTTAATACAGCAGCAACATCAAAGCCATTCATTTCCGGCATCATCACATCCAGAGTAATTAGATCCGGTCGTTCTTGCTTGACGAGTGCGATCGCTTCTAGACCATCTTTGGCTTCCCGAACTTGATATCCCCGTGACTCGAGTTCTTGTCGCAACAGTTGACGAATTAAGGCTTCATTATCGACAACCAGTACTGTTTTATTGGAAGTATTTTTAGTGGATGAGTTGTCAGGAATAACCGTTACTTGAAGCTGCTTAACTAATGTGTCCATATCCATCATATTCACTTGGACAGGTAGATTAGTATGAATGGGAAGAGTAAACGAAAATGTACTTCCTTTTTTGAACTCACTTTCGACCCAAATTCTGCCACCATGATGTTCAACAATTTGCTTACATATCGGTAATCCTAGACCCGTTCCTTTCGGTTTATCGGTTAACGTATCCCCAACTTGCTTAAATTTTTCAAAGACTTGAGGCTGATCAGCGGGTGCAATACCCATACCTGTATCAATCACACTAATAATAATTTCACTATGCCTTTGTGTCGCTCGGCAGGTTATTGATCCTTTTTGAGTAAACTTAACAGCATTGGAAATTAAATTAATCAGAACTTGAATCAGTCTATCTTTATCCCCAGAGATTTCTGGAAGCTCAGTTTCCACGTTTTTAAGAAATTGAATATGTTTAGTCTCAAATAACGAGGATGTCGCCGCGACTGCCCGTTCAATAATCTCGTGAACCAACAACGGCTGCATATTCCAATCAACTTTTCCGGCTTCCATTTTGGCAATATCGAGAACATCATTAATTAAAGCCGTTAACCGTTCTCCTTCCGATACAATAATCTTGACATTATCTTTGACTTGGCGAACAGTTCGCTGAATTTTCTTGTTGTCGGTTTGGATTTGGGGAAAAATGACATCTTCGAGTTTTTTCTTGATAATTTTGGTAAATCCCAATACAGAAGTCAGTGGGGTTCTTAATTCGTGGGAAACGGTAGAGATAAAATCCGTTTTCATCTGATCCACTTCTTTTTCAACGGTAATATCTCGAATCAGGATAACTGAGCCCAGAAACTCCTCAACTGCACCATCAGCCAAAGCTACTTTATCAATGGCGGTGGCTACAGCTTTACCAATACGTCCCCCCGCTAGATCAATTTCTGCGGTAAAGACTTCCCGATGATGGTTTTGGGTTTGGGTGACTAATTCCACTAACTCGCTGTTTAATATATCTTGACCCTTTTTATCCGTAATATCAAGTTCTCCTAACCCTAACATCCTGAGGAAAGCGGGATTGAACTGAGATATTTTTCCTTGAGTGTCAGTAACCAGTAAGCCATCGACTAAATTATTAATAATAGCCGTCAAATGAGCGGTTCTTTCTTCAACGCGACCTTCGAGAATTTGATTAATACTTTCAACATGCTGGCGGGTATCTGCTTCAGTTTTCTGTAAGCGTTTTGCTTCCGATTCGGCTTGTTTTAAAAATTGTTCACGGACGTAGACTTTAACCGCCATTGAATTGAACAGATTTGCCAAACGTCCTAACTCATCTTTGCGAGTATCATCCAGTTGAATATTCAAATCTCCAGCCGCAATTCGTTCCGTTGCTCCCATCAACTCAATTAAGGGATTTGTAACTTGGCGACGCAGGACAAAATAGAGGACTAACAGTTCAAGCAGAAGTGCTACAATTCCTAACCCCAGAATAAAGCCGGCTGTGTCCCGAGCGGGTTTGGCTAAGATAGACTGGGGAAAAACGGTAACTAAATACCAATCCGGTTCTTCAATTCTGGCGACAGCTAAGTATTCATTATCTTTAGGATTTTCAATGATGATTTGATTGGGGGTTATGTCTTTGACCAATTGAAAGATACGCTGAAGGTGGGGGTCATCGGATTCAAGAATATTGAATTGCCCCTTTTTTTGTTTAATTTCCTCGATTTTATCGGGATGAACAATCAGATGACCATCCCCGCTAAAAAGAATATTATAACCGCCCTCAGTATGCTCCTCAGTCATGCGATTCATCAGTTGATTCAGAGTCAAATCATGTCCAATTGTGGCAATATGTTCACCATCTAAGTTAACAGGTGTTTTCACAGAAACAATCCAATCTTGAGCCTGCGGATCGTAATAAAGTCCTGTCCATACCGTCTTTGACTCTGCATCGGCTTCGGTTTTAGCACGATAGGCTTTTTTCTCGTTTTGTAGATTAAGTTCAGTCGAAGCTCGTTGTACCCAGGGCGTTTCGGGCCAATAGATGGCGATAATATTGTCGGGGCTAGTAATGTAGGTATTGATAAAACGATGATGCCAAACTGAGCCATAGGTTGTGGTTAGGTTGTAAAAGGCAAGAACTCGCTGTCGAACCTCTGCATTAATGACCAGGTTTTCATCAATATAAACCCCTGCTTGCTCAAGAGTGTCAAACTTTTCCGGGGGCTGATCTTGAGGTCGATTGCGAGTCACACCATCAGACCACTCGACAAAGAGTTGATTGAATTTAGTGTAGTAATTATAATCTGGTTCTTTTAGGTTTTTTAGTAATTCTTGTTTAAGCAGCGTATGATTATCTACAGCGATAGAGAATAAAATACGTTCCCGTTCACCTCGTTCATACACATATTTTTTGACCCGTTCCAATGCTTCAGCTTCAAAAAACGATAAGGTGTGAAAATAACTCCACGTCGTTAAGACAACAATAACTCCAGCAATTCTTAAGGCTACATTAACCAGCGTTCGCCGTGTGATAGATTGTTGCCCGGAAAAGATAGGAAAAGCCATTTTAGAGTGGGTGAAGGTTTAATACAGACAGTTCTAACGTTGATGAGATGGAATGCGGGAAGCAAGGGATCAGGGGTGGAGGGGCGATTTAACCCGATTGTTCGCATTTCTTATATAGATTGTCTTTTGAATTTTGCACGACTCCCCAAGTTTTTAATCGACTGAATAAGATTCTGCTGTTTCTTTAGCAACAATTTTCTAACAACGAAGAATCATGAAATTTTATTAATATCTACATCATCTTGATCAGATATCCGGATGAGTAATCGGTTCAATCTATTTCACTCTCATCATCGCTAAAAGATGGACGCTTAGAAATTAGGCATTGCCCGTTCCCTGTTCCCTGACAACCCCTGATATGAGATGAACAGAGGACGCGCCCCCCTGTTGTGGGTTAAATTAAAGAATAGACAATTGGACAACTGACAACGATTGCCGCTGAACTGGGCGCAAGACTACATGAAACGCTATTTATCCCGCCAAGTCTTACCTGTATTCCTCGCGATCGCAGGAATTATCTCATCTACCAGTATCTCCCATTCCCAGAGTGATCTGCCCTGCTACTTAGAAGACAGCAACGGCAATGTCATTGATCTGGGTCACCTTTGTGGTAGTGGTAGCAGTACACCCTCGGTGATTCAAGTTCCGATCAAACGCCGAGTGTCCGGAATTCCGGTCGTTGATGTTCAATTCAATGGTAACAGCCGCTTTGAAATGCTCTTCGATACAGGGGCGTCTGGGATTGCCATTACCCCCCAAATGGCACAAGTCTTAAACGTTACATCCGACGGCGTCGTTACCACCTCCACGGCGGGTGGCAAAGTCGAAGTTCCGCGAGGTCGGGTGAATTCTGTCGCCGTCGGCGGTATTGAAGTCACGAATCCGGAGGTGACAATTAATCAATACCTTGATATCGGACTATTAGGACAAGGATTTTTTGGTGTCTACGATGTGACGATTAAGGAAAATGTGATCGAACTTAGATATCGGTAGCAAGAGGAGGCGATTGAAATCGCTGCTACACAAACTTGCGTCCGCCTGCGCGGACTGGATTATAACAGGGGTAGCTAACCCGGATTTGTTATTATATCATGTCCGGTCAAACACCCCTAAGTCCCAAAATCGGATTTAGCCGTAAAACCCGCCCCGACACCCGACACCCTACCTACTATTCAAGTCGCTTACCCGCCCCTTCAGTCCCCTGACTCAAAATCCCCTAAATAGAATTAATCCCGTCTGAAATAAACCGATCACTACACCCAAAATCCCACCTAAATTAACAATCGCTTGTAATTCATTTTTGACAATCACTTTAACGGCAACTTCTAAGGATTCCGGTGATGTGCCTCTTACCCGATCCACAATAAGCTGATCAATGGATAAAATGGGAATCACCTGCGTCACCAGTTTTTCCAAATCTTCTTCCAGATAACGCTCCAAAATTAATGCCAGTTCCTGACTAATTAGTTCCAGTGAGCTACTCATAATCGCCGATTCTCGCAATCGGTTTAAAATCAATGCAGCGACCTTTTCCCAATCAATGGATTGACTTAAACCCTGCAAAAATTCGCTACCCTGCTCTCGGATATACGTGCGAACCGCATCCCGCATGGTTTTGCGTAACTGTCGCACCGTAGACACGGGCAAATTTTGGAGGGATAGAGTTTGCAGCCAAAACTTTAACCGATCACGGGCACCCAACGCGGTCAATAATTCTTGCAGACGCGCATTAGATTCCTCTTTCTCATCTAAGCAATAGGTTCGCAAACGGGTGAGAGTATTGCGTAGTCCAAATAAATTGGCGACTATCCAATAGGTGCCGCTTGTCTTCTCGCGAAACCCTTCATCAATGATTTGGATATTGCGATCGGTTAAAAAATCAATAATCCCTTGACGCAGCACATCAGGCGGTAATGCCACTTGCAGAATCCACTGGGAAAGCTGTTGCGCTTGTTGCTCATTCAGTTGAAACTCCAGCAAAATCTGGTCAAAAATTTGGTTAAGCTGGGCTTCTAAAAAATTATCGCGACGGGCTAAAACTTTAAGTAAACGGGGCAAGGATTCTCCTAATAAGTCGTGGAGGATAGCCGCAAGAATCTTTGCTGTTTTCTGTTCCTTATCCAACTGGACTTGTTCCAACGCCAGATTGAGCATCCACAGAATTGCCCCACGCACCCGTTCCCGATGCAGTAGACGCCGTGCTAGTCGTTGCATCTCCGACGGGGTTAACAAAGAACCCATGATGGTATCGGATACCCGTTTCGCTAAGCGTTCCTGGTTATCGGGAATTAAACCGGGTGTAAACGGTAACCGCCGCTTGCCAATGTAAATGGGGCGGTAGGGACGGAATAGCATTTTAATTGCTAAATCATTAGTGAAATAGCCAATAATTCCCCCCGCGATTGGAGGCAAAAACAGCAGCCACAGGTTTGATAAATTCAAAACAACAATCGGCGTAATACAGAACGGACAATAAAGGATGGGAAAGAAAAAGTCATCTAGAGACGCGACATGTCGCATCTGTCAAAAAACTTAATGGAAAGGATTAACTTTGGCGTTGTTTAATCCCCAATCCCTGATCCCCATTTTACGCTCTAGGGTTTCCTGATGACTAAAACGCCCATCATTCCCCCAGCGATGGGATAGTGCGTGGAATGGCTAAATCCAGCCTGGTGCGCCAGTTCAACCTGCTGCTTTCCGTTGGGAAATCGCTCTAAGCTGGGAGTGATGTAGGCATATTCTTGCTCTAAGCCCAAGGATTTGGCACGGGGTACGACGATTGTGTCGAGATACCATTGCTGAAACTGACGTAGGGGTGCGTGTTGAGGACGATGAAAGTCTAGGATAGCCGCCTTTGCCCCCGGTTTGAGGACTCGGTACAGTTCTTGCAAACAACGAGGAATATCGGTCACGTTCCGTAACCCATACCCCATGGTGGCACCGTGGAAAAAATTATCCTGGAAGGGTAAATCGAGAGCATCTGCTTCAATCCAGTGAATGGTTAAGGGGGGATAATGATAAGTCACTCTGGCTTTCGCTTTCGCGAGTAGCGCTGGGGAAAAATCAACCCCATACACCTGACCCGTTGCGCCCACGTCTCGGGCGAGCAGTTCGGCTAAATCACCACTCCCGCAGCATAAATCTAAACCAACCTCACCTGGCTTTAGATCGCACCACTTCACTGCCATCTTTTTCCAGATCCGGTGTTGACCTAAACTTAACCACTGGTTGAGTTGGTCGTAAACTGGGGCGATGCGATCGAATAAATGGCGAATTTCTGATCGGGAATGGTCATTTGTCATTGGTTCGGGAACAGGGAACAGGGAATGGGGAATGGGGGAAGCTGGGGGAGATGAGGGCGGGTTTTGAATAAACTTTATCCTCAACCGCGCAACAGACGTTCCCCATCCATTGGTGTCAACTTAAGGTGAATCCCCACACTGTTAATGTAGTATGATTTTGTCCAAAAACCAGAGAAGTTAAAAACCCTACTGGTTAAATATGAATCGAAGGAAAAAAAAGTAGAACACGTAATCACAGCCACAGATCCCCCAGCTTTAGAAAATATCAGCCGGATCAGCAGCTTGGAGACGGCGAGTCGCGATCGCACCTGATGCACCACACATGATAAATGTCAGCAGAAGCACAAAAATAGTCCGACTCAACGGCATTGCCAAAGGTAGGGCGGTTGCTGCGGCTGTCACTTGATAAGCCGCTAATGCGATCGCTAAACCGGGTATAAACCCTAACACCGATAAAATCAGCGCTTCTTCAAAAATTACCCCTAACAAGTAAGTATTCCGATAACCCATTGCCTTGAACGTGGCATACTCTTCCAAGTGACTATTCACATCCGTCGAAAGCACTTGGTAGACAATCACCGTACCGACAATCAATCCCATGATCGTGCCTAAGCCAAAAACAAACCCAATCGGTGATCTCGATTGAATATCGGCAATTTCAAAATCCACATAACCCTGACTCGTCAGTACCTGCACATCTTCCGGTAACCGCGCCACTAAAGCATCTCTCACCTGTTCTGGCTCATACCCCGGATGCAGACGAATTAACCCCAGACTCACAGATCCAGCATCCCGTTTGGGAAATAACCTTAAAAAGTTTTGATCGCTGGTAATTAATGCGCCATCATCGGCAAAAGATGCGCCGACTTGGAATAGTCCGGCTACGGTTATGGTTCGCTGTCCAATTTCTGTGGTGGCTGACTCTCCCTGTTGAATCTGGGTAATCATATCCTGGTATTCACCCCGCGAGGCTTGGTCAAATAAAACGGTATCGGGTAGCCGAATCGCGTCTAGCTGCTGGTTGACTTCAGGTAAATTAAAGGCAGGTCGATCTGGGTTTTGTCCGATCAGCAGCATCGATGTCTTCTTGCGGGTTTTGGGATTTCGCCATTGTACTGAGCCAAGGTATAATGCATCGGCAGAGGCGACTCCTGGCACGTCTTGAGCTTGGTAAAGTCGCCGTCGGGTGAAGGTTCGCAATTGTCCAAAGTTTTTTGCCTGGGTGCTAATTACAACTAAGTCGGCTTGTAGGGTGCGGGGATATTGGGTGTTGGTTCTGTAGAGGGCATCAGCAAACCCCAACTGCATAAAGATCAACACATCAGCAAAGGTGATGCCTGCGATCGCGGTTAACAGCCGCATTCGGTCATGTTTAAGCTGTAGTAGCCCTAAGGGAGTGCGCTGTTGCAATGTTTTGATTAAGCCAAGCATGGTTTCTAATTAGGGCTTGGTGAATAAGGATTGTGGTGAGGGGAAGCTGGGGGGAGCTGGGGAAGCTGGGGAAGCTGGGGAAGCTGGGGAAGCTGGGGGAGCTGGGGGAGCTGGAACAAATTGTGTAGGGGCGGGTTTCACTACTATCTTTTCGGTTACACCCAGATGTAAATAAACCCGCCCCGACTTGACAAATGACGAATGACAAATGACAAATGACAAATTATTCGATTTGAATCGTGACTGTAACTTGTAAATTGCTCAATCCTGCTACGTTATGACTCGAGTTGGGATCGAGACGGATGTGAACTTCAACGACTTTGGCATCAATGTTGGCGGCGGGATCTTCATCGACAACCTGTTGTTGCTCGACTTGTAAGCCAATCCGCTCGACTGTACCCTGGAGTGAGTTAGGAATGACGGGTGATGTAATCGTGGCAGGTTGACCCTCCTGAATCTTGAGAATGTCACTTTGGTAAACTTCCGCGATCGCGATCATCTGCTGGGTTTGTCCTAAGGTGACGATGCCCTGATCCGCTATTTTTTCGCCCGGATAGGTATGAATCTTAATAATTTGACCTGCACGGGGCGATCGCACTTCGGCTTGCTCTAGATTGGCTTGGGCTTCGGCAACAGAGGCTTTTGCTGATTGTACTTCTGCCTCGGCTGCTTCTACGTCCACAGGACGCACTTCGGCAAGTCGATCCAGGGTGGCTTGCGCCTGTTGAATTTGCTCTTGACTGGTTGTCTCAATCCGCCCTAACTCTGCTTGAGCCTGCTGAACCTGTTGTTGAGCAGTAGTGTAGGTTAACCCCTTGGCATCCCGTTGAGAGGCGGAGACAGCACCCTGCTGATACAAGGATTCGTATCGCTCATATTCCAGGCGAGCATTTTGGACTTCTGCCTCCAGCCGAGCCACCGCCGCCTGTTGAGCCGCCAAACTCCCAGTTCGATCTGCCTGAAGTCTGGCAATTTCCGCACCCTGGGCTTGTAGTTCACCGACTTTGACGCCAGCTTGTACCTGTGCCAGTTTTGCCTGAGCGACATCCACCTGTTTCTCGGCTTTTTGCAGGGATGCTTGTAAGCGATCGCGATTATCTAAAATAGCAATAATCTGTCCGACTTGAACGCGATCGCCTTCCTCAACCAATAGTTTCTCAATTCGGCTTACCTGAGTTGAAGTTGACGCTGTGAGGTGAATCATTTCTCCGGCTGGCTCCAACCGCCCCAATGCTGTCACCGTTTGAATTTCAGGCACAACTGAGACTTCTGTTTGAGCCTCCCGCATCTGAGCCGCTCGAAATTGCCAGACACCCCATCCGGTTCCCGCTAGCCCCACAATGGCGACGCCGACAAACGCCAGCCAACGACGTGGTGATTGGGTTGATCCTGCCTGATGGTTTAACAGATCTAAGCTCATGGGCATTCTCCCATCAGAGAAAAGTGTTATCTGTAGAACTTACGCAAAGCCTCTATGTGTAGGGTGTGTTAGCGCAGCGTAACGCACCTTTCCCGCCATCTATGGTGTAGCTGCGTAAGTCCTAATCTGTATATGTTTATATTTTACTAAACGGTTTAGTAAAGTCAACTAAACCGTTTAGTAAAATAAGAAGCATGGATCGGGCGACTTGTCCTTTCTCCCCCTGAGCCAAAGGCAGGATCAAAACTCTCGCACTTGATCGGGGCGGGCGCGAGTCGCATCTGGATCAGTGAAAAAAAGGATAATCGTAAAACCCGCCCCTACACATTCAAAACCCAAAACTTAATCAAATGGTAAATCGTTCCACTCCACCCCAGTCATCCAACCCGGAAAAACCCGATAAAGCCCAAGCGATTTTGGCAGGTGCTTTGCAAGTGTTTACCAAGCATGGATATGCGGCGGCGAGTATGGATCGGATTGCATCGGCAGCAGGAGTATCCAAACCCACGCTATATAACTACTTTCAAGATAAACAGGGATTATTTGTCGCCTTGATCCACCAACTCACCCAAAACAACAGTCAGCTTATCCTCAATTTACCCACTGAGCCAGACTTACAAACGCCTCCTGAGCAGGTTCTGCGTCAAACAGCAACGGCGGTACTTGATGAGTTTGCGAACAATCCAGCGCTGTTAACCTTGATGCGGTTAATCATCGGCGAGTCTGAGCGGTTTCCGGAGTTAGCTCAAACCCATGTGCGCGAAATTATCAAACCCCTCATGGAACGGCTTTCCTTATACTTAGCCTCTCAACCCCAACTCAAATTGTCCGATCCTATTGTCGCCGCCCGGATTTTTACCGGATCTCTGGTTCATTACCTGATTATTCAAAACATCCTACAGGGGGGTGACATTCTGCCCTTAGAGCGCGATCGCATGGTTGATGGTTTGATTCATCTATTAACGGCTGGGGCTTGAATCAAAGGCTTCACCCGAATGGCACTTATACCGAGTTGCGTTCTATCATGTCTAGGGAGAGCGAAGCGAAGAATCTGGACAGATGCTTCGCTACCGTTCCTTCGCTTCGCTCAGGACTTCGCTCAGCATGACAAATTCTACCTTAGACTGCAACTTGGTATTGTAAAGTTTCAATAAGAATATAGTCAGATGTAGTCATGTTGGGTAATATATAGACATGAAACTCTCAGACTATGCCAAAAAAGCAGGAATCAGTTATCGAACTGCCTGGAGGTGGTGGAAACAAGGAAACTTG
>NZ_JAVKBY010000066.1:0-39032 GCF_040222985.1 Coleofasciculus sp. F4-SAH-05 | reverse complement strand
TGATCCCGTTTCCGGGAAAGAATTTATTAAGGTGATGGTTATCGGTTCCCGTAAAGGGATCAACAGCATTATCAAAACGCTGCATCGCTTACGGTTTGCCGATGTGAGGGAGTGGAGTCCACCGATTCCTTATGGTGCTTCCGGAGAAATGATGAGTCTGTTGAGGCGACAGATCATGGTGGATTGAATCCTGGGTGTGATTCGTTGGCGCGATCGCTTGGCTTCACAGGCTTTGGGGAGGGTACGCGGAAGACGCGATCGCTTGGCTTCACAGGCTTTGGGGAGGGTACGCGGAAGACGCGATCGCTTGGCGATTTCAGTTAGATCAAGGGCTAGTTTTGTTGAGAGTTTATCGCTAACTATCATAGGGTACGGCAACTAGTACCCCTACCGAATCAATTATCCCTGAGATGGGGTAGGGGCACGATACCCGAAGTGCCCTAATATGATTAGACTCAGGGATAAAGAGGCGATCGCACAATCTAGAAGACTACCCATCCAATCCACTATGCCCAAACCCGCTATTCCCCGCATCGAGCAACTGAGAGTCAAAAACTATCGTGCTTTACGCGATCTTGAACTAAAAAATATTACACCACTAACAGTCTTCTTGGGTCCAAATGGCAGTGGTAAATCCACCATTTTTGATATATTCGCATTTCTATCCGAATGCTTTCAATTTGGTCTACGTCGGGCTTGGGATCGACGGGGACGGTTTCGAGAATTGCGAACTCGGGGGGCGGAAGGTCCCATATCCTTTGAGTTGAAATATCGGGAACAGCCAAAAGCTCCAATCATCACCTACTACCTAGCAATAGACGAAGGCAATCGTGGTCCCTACGTTGCACAAGAATCTCTACAATGGCGGCGAGAACAACAAGGTGCGCCATTTCAGTTTTTGAACTTTAAGGAGGGGATAGGTGAAGTCATTAGTGGTGAGATGCCGGAAAAGGAAGACGCACGTATTCAGCAACAGCTAGACTCTCCTGATATTCTCGCGGTGAATACCCTAGGACAATTCGCGACTAATCCTCGGGTGAGCGCTCTGCGTCGATTTATCAGTGGTTGGTATCTGTCTTATCTTACAGCCGATCATACTCGTAGCACACCCGAAGCGGGTCCTCAAGAAAAGCTCTCTGAAACAGGTGATAACCTGCCCAATGTCATTCAATATCTCAAAGAGCAGTATCCTGAGCGGCTCGATCAAATTCTGACAACCCTTACTGATCGGATTCCGCGCCTAGAAAGCATTGATGCAGAAATGATGCAGGATGGGCGATTGCTCTTACAGGTCAAAGATGCCCCATTTCAAAGACCCATTTTGGCTAAATTTGCCTCAGATGGCACCCTGAAAATGTTTGCCTATTTGACTGTTCTCTATGATCCTGATCCACCTAAACTCATCGGCATTGAAGAACCAGAAAACCATCTCCACCCTCGTTTGCTACCTGAGCTAGCCGAAGAGTGCCGAACTGCATCTGGACAAAGCCAGTTAATGGTGACGACTCACTCACCGTACTTTGTCGATGCTCTGCGCCCAGAAGAACTTTGGGTACTCTATCGTGATCAAGATGGCTTCACTCAGGCGAAGTGTGCTGCCGATATGCGCGGTATTCCTGAATTTATGGCTGAAGGTGCAACCCTGGGTAATCTCTGGATGGAGGGATACTTTGAATTTGGTGATCCGCTCAAAAACCAGGGTGCGCCTAAAACTAAACGTTAGTAGTTATGCTCAACATGACGGTATTACACTTAGAAGTTTTAGTTGAAGAATATTCTGCAAAAGTTGCCCTTGAGAACCTATTACCCAAAATTCTGCCCTCTCCTGTTGACTTTGAAATTCACTCGTTCCAAGGTAAAAAGGATCTGTTGAATAAACTCCCTCAGCGACTTAAAGGTTATCACTCCTGGCTGCCAGATGATTGGCGAATTCTTATCCTTTGTGATCGTGACAATGATAATTGTCAAAACCTTAAAGAAATACTTGAAAACCATGCCATTGTCAGCGGATTTATTACTAAATCCAGTACTTTAAGCCAACAATTTACCGTACTCAATCGCATTGCCATTGAAGAGCTTGAAGCCTGGTTTTTAGGAGACGCAACTGCTATCTGCCAAGCGTATCCCAAAATAGCAAAAAGTTTTGCTACTCAACAACGTTATCGTTACCCTGATGCAATTACAGGAGGAACCTGGGAAGCTTTGGAAGCCTTACTAAAAGGGAAGGGATACCATCAAGGCGGCTTGAACAAGGTTGAAGCAGCGCGAACAATTTCTGAGTATATGCAACCTCAGAATAATCAATCGCCGAGTTTCCAGTGCTTTAACGCTGGGATACAAGCTTTTTTCAGATGATATAGCAATAGACACATCGATTAGGACGTTCGGCACCATTGTAGAGACGCGCCATGGCGCGTCTCTACTAAAAAAGGGAATAGGGAACAAGGAACAGGTAAAAGCAGTCCCTCGAACGCAGGAAAAGGTCAATGGATTTAATATTATTTTTACGAATTACGAATAAACCCTTATAAACCCGGAATTTCTGACAACTTACCCTCGACTTCTTCCACCGAAAACCCCGTCATTTCTTGCCATTCTTCCACCGTGAACTCATACCCCCGTTCTTTCGCCATTTCGATAAATGCGTCTACATTTGGGGCACCACTAAGTTTCTCTCTTAAAGCCGGGTTCGCTTGAGCATCTCGAAACAGCTTCGCCACTTGCTCCTTTGCCATTCCTGGTAACTCCTAATTTGACCAAATAATGCTACACTAGCAGACTTCCGACTCTAGGAAAAGCAAATTTTGTTAAATTTCTCAACGCTTTGGGAAACCACTGCTTAGACTGACACCGTGCTTATGGCAGGATAGCAATACACAGCTTAACAAGGCTTGGCAGGAGCAGCAGTTATGGTTAAGGGTAACCCAAAAGGATTTCTGGGACGCTTTTTTCAACAATTTCGTAGTGTTGAAGGAAGTCGGATTTTCCATCGCTTCAAGACGATTCCAGGTCGTTTTCGAGCCATCCTGCTGCGGTTCATCCCAGCGCGGTTACTTTGGTTAGTTCCATTCCTCCAAGATGAACTGAAACAGCGTGCGCCGAGTTTAGATGAACTAAAAGATCGCATGGCGGGTAAAGGAAAACCGGGTGAAGGATTAGAAGCCGCAGCCGAAGGTGGGGTGGTGACAGAAGTCGTCGTTCCGCCAGGGGTAAAGTCCCTCTATCCGGAGTATCGCTGTGTTCGGGGAAATCCCCTTTACTGTGAATGGGTGCAACAAACCCTACTTGAACAACCCGGTGCCAACTATTGTACTCAATGTGGATTTCCGACGCTGTTACCGCCAGAAACAAAAATTCGCGGGCGTCGGGGAACCTATCAAATTGAAGGCTTCCTCAAAAATCGGGGTCGAGGTCGTCTTTATCAAGCCCTGCAACTCCCGACTCGTCAACCTGTGGTGATTCGAGAATACCTGTTACCCGATCGCTATTTTAATTTCCAAGAAAGTCAGTTACGCAAAGAAGCCTTTGTCAATCTCGCTGGCGTCACCTTGGCTGATGGGCGGGTGCAAGACTTTCGCCTCGTCTCTCCCTGGGACGCGATCGCAGATCCCCGGTTTGAACGCTGCTATTTAGTTAGCCAAGGGGCTTTAGATACCTATCCTACCCTAGCCAGTTACTTAGCAGAAACTGGGGCAATGACCAGTTATCAGGTGCGACAAATCTTGGAACAAGTCTTGCAAAGTTTGGAATTTCTCCATGGACAAAAATTTCGTCTCCCGTCGGGTTTAGTCCAACAAGGACTCACCGATGGCAATATCAGTTTAGATAGTTTACTGATTGTTCCCAGTTTCCAAGGCTTTTTTATCTATTTGTGTGACCTCCTATTGTGGGAAGGACGATTTGATCCACCATTAGCCGAACGTCCTTTAATCTCGGCAAAGAAGGATTTACAAGACTTAGGATATGTGGCATTTTATCTCTTAAACGGCGGGACTCATGATCCGGAGACGCTACAACCATTCAATCCCCGGATTACCAAGCATTGGCAACCCATTAAACCCGTGTTTAAAGACTATATTTTATCCCTAATTGGCATTGGCACTTCATCCTTTGAAACCGCCGAAATTGCCCGCCGTGCTTTATTACAATTACCCCCTGAACCGCAAATTATCCCCCCCTTCTCCCAACCGGAAGCCGAAGCCGAGGCGAAGAAAAAGAAAAGACGGTGGTGGCGTCCTCGCTTATTTTTGCTGCTTTTACTACTCCTGTTGTTGGGACTATTAATCTGGTGGCTATTGGGCAGAAATCAACCCCAAACTGCAATGGACACTGACCCATTTCCCTGCTGTATTGAACAGGTATCCGGGATTCCCACAGGAATGTTTACCTATACAGCAGAAGAATACGGAGCGTGGGATTATATCCTAGAGCAACCCAATTTAATCGCTAAGGACACCACCTTGGCGAGTGAACTTTATCAGCGTCAACCGAAATTACAGTTAAACTATCAACCTGTACCCTCTTGGACTGATGCAATCGCCCGGATTCGGGAGGAAGAGGCGGAGTTTGCGATCGCGACTCCCCTGAATCCCCTGGGATTTTCTTTAGATGCAGAAGAAGTGGCCCATGATGGCTTAGTTGTCTTTGTTGCTTTCAGTTATGCACAACGGGAAAACAGCTTACCCGCCGCCTTAAATGGGCAAATTAGCTTTGAGCAATTACGCTTACTCTACACCGGAGAAATTACTAATTGGAAAGAATTAGGCGGACCAGATCTCCCGGTTCAACTCTATGTTCCTCCCAGTGATCAAGCCATTGAACTGTTTAAGCAGCGGGTTCTGCGAGAGGATACGAATACGAGTAATATTGCCGAATTTGAAGCACTTATGCAACAACGGAATCAACCGAGTCGTTCATTTGCCAATTTAGGTCGTCCGCCGATTATCCGTACCCAAACCTTTGAGACACTGCGACAAGTAATTCGGGATTTTGAGGGGCGAAACATTGGCGCGATCGGATTTGATTCCCTGAGTAAAGTGTTAGGACAATGTTCAGTCTATCCCCTAGCCATCGTGGACGGAGAAAATGATGCGATTTCACCCTTGGTACAAGATAACCGACAACCGATTACTCCAAACATAGACTTATGTAATGCTAAAGGTAGTTATGGTGCCAATGTGGAGGCATTTATTAGCCAAACCTATCCCTTAGCCTATCCCTTAGCCGTTATTTATCCAAGAGATAATAGCCGTCCCCCCATTGGCACAAAGTTTGCTGAAATTCTCAGAACTGAACAGGCGCAATGTTTATTATCTAAAACCGGATTAGTCCCACTGCGACCCTATTTGGATTCTACATTCTGTACACAGGAATTAGAAAGCGCTGAACCTGATAACGGATGAATAAGTTGGGCAAATTTTACTGTCTGTGTACCTCACTTACTTGAAGGCTATCTGAATTAAACAGAGATTTTTGAAGCAAATTCTTCCAGGGTTGCCCATTCATTATCTATCTCGCTAGAGGATGTTAAGGAAATGAAGAACCCTTCTATCTGCTTCCAGACAGACTCCTGGCATTGAGGAAAATTATCGGGTATGTTGATAGTCTCTTGATCCTCATAAAACGGGAATTGGCTGAAGTGAGTGCTATGGTATAACCGATACTTTAGGTTATTTCCCGCCGCCTGTTTTTTCTCTAAGGTTACTAGACTGTGGTTTATCGTCTCCACTGTTTTTTGCTGTCCATCACGTTGGATTCTAGCTATTTCGGCAATTGTTTGGTAATTTTTAAAGCACTCACGAGAAGAAAATGTCAACCCGACAGTTTCGGAACTTTGCTCCTGTTGAATCATCTCGTTAAAATTGGCTCGAATGACCTGGCGAATTCTATAGAATAATTCCATTTCTCAACTCCCTTGCTATGAGTGGCACTGCTTTTAGGTGCTAGTTGTTTACATTTCTTTACCCATTATGTTAAATCTACCTAGAAATAATTTTATGTTCACAAACTCTTCACAAAAGTCGCTTGTCATTTGTCATACTCGCTTCGCGAGAAGCAAGCTACGTCATTCGTCAGTAGTGAGGGCTTTAGCCCTCTCCAGCTATGCGTTAAAGCACTACAGTTATCTCGTAGGGTGCGTTAGGCAAATTTCGAGATTAACAGTTATTAATTCAGAACATAAGTATGCCGTAACGCACCAGATTTAATTAAGCCACCCAGAATGTGCTAATAACCATTGATATTGTTGAGCAAAAGCATCATTCTTGTCAGGAAAAATTGAGTAAAGGGCGACCCGATCAAATTGAATGAACACCGTTGTGAATTTGTGCAAGCGGGTCGCCCCTACAGGATAACCCAAGGTGATATATTGCCAATTAAATACTTAGTTAAGGTGCGTTACGCAAGCGCTTTCACACCCTACATATAAATCCTTGGCGTAAGTCCTATTAGTATTAATCTGGCATATCCAATAATTCTGGCACGGTGACAAATTGATAACCACGCTGTTTGAGTTCAGTAATCAACTTTGGTAAAGCTTCTACTGTTTTAGAGCGATCGCCACCACCATCGTGCAGTAAAATAATACCACCCGGTTGCGCGTCTTCAAGGGCGTTATTGATTAATTTTGGCACAGTAATCCGGCGACTTTGCCAATCTTTGGAATCGGCTGACCACATAATCACAGCATACTTATTTTGTTGAGCATAGCTCACTAAGCCGTTATTTAAAATGCCAGCAGGCGGTCTAAATAACGCCGTTTTGACGCCAGCAAGTTGATGAATTAAAGTGGCAGTAGTTTCTAGTTCATGCGCCGCCGCCGATGGATTGTACTGATGATAGTGATGATTCCAAGTATGGTTACCAATGGCATGACCTTCAGCCACAATTTGTTTCATAAGCTGGGGATGATTCTTAACCGTCTTACCGACAACAAAAAAAGTGGCTTTGATATTTTCTCGTTTGAGAATGTCTAAAACTTGGGGGGTTGTCTGCGATGAAGGTCCATCATCAAACGTGAGGGCAATCACTTTCGCGTTATCGTTGAGGACACGGGAACGAATGGTTTTGCCTTGAAATTCTACTGGCACGGAAAAGGTTAAGCGCTTGGTTTCTTCCTCTGCCAAGTAAGTTAACATTTTTTCATAGATTTCTTTTTCATCTCCAATTAAACCATTGATTTGTAAATTCTGGGAATTCGAGCGTTCTTGTTGATTCAAATTAGGACTAGGGATCGCTAGTTTTGGGTTAACTGAACGAGCAGCTGACATACTCAAACTTGCGATAAAACTAAGGGTAGCAGCTATGAAGCTAATAGATAATTTATACTGCCAAACTAACTGACAAGGATTTGCCACCTTCAATCTCCTTCACTCCTCTGAATACACAGGCGGCACGTCATGGTTGTTTAACGGATCAGTAATTTTTGGATCATTCTTGTTGCAGAATAATCCAAGCAGCGGGTTAATCTATCGCTAGACATAAATGTCTAAGCGTAAATCAACCCGCTTGATGAATTCTGATGCTAAACCCTGCGTCTCAATCGCTAAACGCAACCATTCCTAGGGATATTCAGTTCGCTGTAGGGCAACTGGATACCAAAATCCGCCTTTGTGTTAATGATTCTTTTGTTAGTTACGCGGCAAATGGCAGTATATCCGGGATAAAGGATTAGTTTTTTTGAATGAGGGATGAAACAGTGTAGAGGAAAGTTTAGGCGGCGCAATCTTTGCCGATGATATCAAAGGGCATTGAGAAACTGATAGAAACTCCTAAAATAGGGGTGAATTGTCAAACTGTCTCCTTATAGGGGTTTCAGCCTTTGCCCTGCCGAAAGTGACATAAGAGCGTTATTCAGCAGACCCTATTTAGAATTGCGATATAAGCTGATAATTTTATCGGTAACTTCAGGAATCGTTAATCCATCCGTATTAATTTCGATCGCATCAGGAGCTTGACGCAGGGGAGCTAAGGCGCGAGTGCTGTCACGCTGATCTCGTAATTGAATATCTGCCTCTAGCTGTTCTAAACTGACAGTACCTTTGTCCTGGTCTTGAAGATCTTGCAGGCGTCGGCGTGCCCGTTCTTGAACTGAGGCGGTGAGAAAAATTTTCAGTTCGGCGTCGGGGAAAACATGAGTCCCGATATCTCGCCCTTCAGCGACAACGCCACCTTTAGACGCCCAGCGCTGCTGCTGTTTGACTAATTCGTGACGTACAACTGGGAGCGCCGCGATCGCAGATACATTGGCGGTAACCTGTAACGAGCGAATCGCCTGGGTGACTTCTTTGCCATCAATCCACACTCTCAGGCTTTGGGGTTGGGAACCGCTACTGATCAGAGAAATTTGACATTGACTCACCAATTCCGCGATCGCAGGTTCATCGGTTAAATCAATTCCAGCTTGCAGCACCCGCCACGTCACCGCCCGATACATGGCTCCTGTGTCCAGATACATTAAGCCTAATTGCTGCGCCACTAACCGCGTCACTGTGGATTTACCCGCCCCCGCTGGTCCATCAATAGCAATAATCGGTTGGCGATTTCGCAGTAGGATATTATCAATTAAACGAGTTGAACCCAAACGAGCCGCGATCGCGAGTAATCCTTGATCTTCGACTTGCGCTAAGGGAGTCAGGGTTGTGGGATGGACTAATTCGATGTACTCGACTTGAATCTCCTCAATCAAGCTGAGTTCTGAGGTAACAGCAGCAATTAAGGAGGTGCGATCGCGCTCCCCAGCTTGGAACACATTTTGGGCATTTTGTAAACCCTTGTAGAGAATCGGAGCTTGTGCCTTTTGTGCTGACGTTAAATACTGATTACGAGAACTATAGGCAAGACCTGACGGCTCACGGGCGATCGGACAAGAGACGATAGTGACAGGCAAATTCAGATCCGCAACCAAGCGGCGAATAATCGCCAATTGTTGAGCATCCTTTTGACCAAAATAAGCGCGATCGGGTTGCACTAAATTTAATAACTTAGTCACCACCGTCGCCACCCCCTGAAAGTGACCTGGACGGGAATGACCACATAAAATAGAGGTCATCGCTGGTGGGGGTTGGACTTGAGTGAACTCCGTCGGGGTGCCTGAATCGGATGGGTCATCGCCATACAACTCCACGGCTGTTGGCGCAAAAATCACATCCACTTCCACTTGTTCACAAAAGCGTTGATCCTCCTCCAACTGACGCGGATACTGCTGCAAATCTTCCCCAGATCCAAACTGGAGTGGATTGACAAAAATGCTGACAACGACAATAGCATTTTCGCGTCTTGCCCGCTCGATTAAGCTCAGGTGACCGGGGTGCAACGCCCCCATCGTCGGTACTAAACCGACAGTTTTTTGGGTTCGATGACGTTCTAAGTGGCAGCGCAATCCCGCGATTGTCGTAAACAGACGCATGAGAGTTTAGTGGTTGGATCTTAGATCGATGTTAGCAATTTTGTCATTGGTCATTGGTCATTGGTCATTGGTCATTGGTCATTCGTCCTTTGTCCCAGAAAGCTGGCACTTGGTTGGGGCGGGTTTAGTTACATCCGGGTGAGGTCACAAACGATTATGGTGAAATCCGCCCCTACACACCGAGCAGGGCTGGTTTAGTCGCATCTGGGTGCAAACCAAACGATAGTAGTAAAACCCGCCCCTACAACATTCAACACCCAAAACTCTTTCCTAGTAGTTGTCTAAAACCTCAATCCGTACAGGTGCTACACCCGTGCGGAGCAATCCTAGGACTCTGGCAGCGGCGGCGGACAGGTCAATGACTCGCCCTCTGACAAAGGGTCCTCGGTCATTAATCCGCACGATAACAGAGCGACCATTATTTAAGTTGGTGACTCGCACGTTAGTACCAAAGGGTAAGTTACGATGAGCGGCGGTTAGGGCATTTTGATTGAATCGCTCACCACTGGCGCTGCGGTTTCCGTGAAAGCCGGGACCATACCAGGAAGCAATACCCTTAACCTGGAAGCGTACTGGACCCAGGGCGACTTGGGCGAGGGTTTGGGCTTTGGGTTTCCCCTCAATTTCGCGTAGGGGGGGAGCATTACCCATTAAGCGTCGCAGTCGGTTCGTGGCTTGTCGGGCATCTTCGGTTAGGTTTTGGGTGGTATCAGGCAAAATGGTGTTTTCGTTAACTTGCACCAACTCCTGGTCGTTTACCTGGATGCTGTAGCAGTTACACGACTCATTCCAACGAACTGCGATCGCGTCTGCATCAATATTATCCCGATGCAGTTGATTGAGTTGAGCCGCAACCGATGTCGCCCGCCCTACGGCATCATCTGGATTGGCATTACTGGTCGAGGTGACACTGGGCGAGGCGGTATTATCCAGGTGGTCTCCCTCTGAGGATTGATAACCCGACACCGTTTTGGATGAGGAATACCCGGGTTCAGAGTCATTTCCCAGAGCCACTTCTCCCACTTTGGTGTTATTATTCGCCGTTGTCGGAGACCCTAAGAACGTCAGGACAGGGATGTCGCGTACATACAGAGTAGCCGCCTGACGCCCATCGAGTGAATAGGCGTGAATTTTGGCAATGACTTCTTCGGCTTCCCCAACTTGAGATGCTGGGGACTGAAATTCTCCCACTTTTACCACCTCTGGTGGCTGAGGAGTTGGTTGAGAGGAGGTGGAGGGAATTGTTTCTGGAGAGTGTAGCGCTTGAGCGGGAGTCAAATTGCCCTCAGAATCTTGGTCAATTGCCTGAGCTTGGTTGGCCGGATTGGATATCACTGTGCTGAGGGCTGTCGTTAAGACCGTAACAGTGAGACCACTCAAAATTCGCTGATTCATAAGCCTATATCAAAAGCCTCTAGAATTCTACGTTTAGGGTTATGGATGGTGATGCAAGAGGATTAAGAAAAATCGGCTGCAACTCATACTCATTTCGATTTCGTCCTATTTTTGTGGAACTGACACAGACTAACACGAAGTTTTGGGTTTGGGGATCAGTGATTTTTGGGAATCAGCGATAAGATTTTCAAAAGTGCGATATCATATAATTTGCCCTAAAGCTTGATAGGTCAAGGATTTCCCCCTTTTTACCCCTCTCAGGGAATTTACGAGTTTTTTAACAAAACTTTACAATAGAGGCAACAAACCTCGACCGTCGCGGCGAAGGTTTTCTATCAATGCTGTAGGGGTTTTACCGATAACGTTTTGGCAAAAACCGATAACTGTAATAAACCCGCCCTTCTAGTGCAAGAAGGCAGAAATAACGAAACAGTAAACATCTCCCCCCCTCCCCTCACAAGGGTAGGTTTTTTAAGATTGGGGTTTAGGTAAGACTTGGAAGACAGGTAGACCAGTAGACAAGGAAGAGTGAGAACGAAAAATAGGGCGTTTCGGCTTTTGGAAGTTAACTTGACCGAACAAGATTTTGTACGGTTTTTCCCCCTTGTCTACTTTCCTTCCTTGCCCTCCTTGTCTTGTCCCAACCCTAAAATAAAAAACCTACACCTGTCAGCCCCCCCTCCCCCGCTCCTCTGCTCCTACGCTTGGACAAAGCTGCTCAAGTATTTCCAAGGGCGCTGCACTAGAGCGTCGCTTGGTGTAAGCTCTCATGCATTTAAATGGGGTATTAGTAGCGAGCAAGATGCTCGCACACCAAGGATGGGAGCCATTCTTGACATTAAGGTTTAAATGCCCAACAGCTTAATCACAGTTGAACCACCATCAGTAGGGAAGATGTCGTGCTTTTACTCTAGGCTTTGCCGGGATCAACCTGTAAAATATCCGAGGGAGGAAAACAAAGGACACCCTCGCAACTTTGGTTGGGGCGGGTTGATTCACATCAAGGTGGCAAAAAAACGATAATAGTGAAACCCGCCCCTACATTCCTCGGTGGGAACAGGTTGAGTCACATCGGGGCAGAAAAAAATGATAATAGTGAAATCCGCCCCTACATTCGGAAAAATTCTTTCATTCCTAGTGGTATTTCATGGATTATCGAGAAGCTGGTGTTGATATCGAAGCAGGTCGAGCGTTTGTACAGCAGATTAGAGGGCTAGTCCAAAGCACCCATCGACCCGAAGTTTTAGGTGGACTCGGTGGCTTTAATGGTTGCTTCCAGTTACCGATGGGATATCGCGAACCCGTTTTAGTGTCGGGAACCGATGGAGTGGGAACAAAGCTGAAACTGGCTCATGAGTTAAATCGTCACGACACCGTGGGAATTGACTTAGTTGCCATGTGTGTCAACGATGTCTTGACATCTGGCGCACAACCCCTATTTTTTTTGGACTATTTAGCCACAGGAAAGCTGAATCAAGAGCAACTCACTCAAGTGGTAGCGGGTATTGCTCAAGGATGTCGTCAGGCTGGCTGCGCGTTGTTGGGAGGAGAAACCGCAGAAATGCCCGGTTTTTATCAACCGGGAGAGTATGACATTGCCGGGTTTTGCGTGGGAATGGTGGAAAAAAGCGAAATTTTAGACGGTTCCCAGGTGCAATTGGGAGATGTGGCGATTGGTTTAGCCAGTCAGGGGGTTCACAGTAATGGGTTTAGTTTAGTCCGCAAAATTGTTAGCGATTCGGTTAACCAGGAATCGCCGTTAAGTTGGGATAGCTGTCCCGATTTACTTGGGGGTCAACGTTTAGGAGACGTGTTGCTGACACCGACTCAAATTTATGTGAAACCGATTCTAGATGCGCTACAGGCTGGAATTGAAATTCATGGTATGGCTCACATTACAGGTGGCGGTTTACCAGAGAATTTACCTCGGTGTTTAGGTCAAGGGCAATCGGTGCAGATTGAGCCGAATAGTTGGGAAATTTTACCTATTTTTCAATGGTTAGCTGAGGCGGGTCAAGTGAGTCGGGAGGAGATGTTTAATACGTTCAATATGGGGATTGGGTTTGTGGTGTTGGTGTCATCTGTTCAAGCCGAAAAGACTTGTCGTTGGTTTGAGTCTCAAGGCGTAACGGCTTATCGGATTGGGGAAGTAGTTGAAGGTTCGGGGGAAGTGGTTGGTCTATCGGGTTAATTGGTAATTGGTAATTAGTAATTGGGTTTTGTCATAGTAAAATTCGGATGATTTAAACCACAGCTAGCTTATTGACAGGCTTATTCGGATGCATCGTTTTTATTGACGGGATAATCGAGATGCTTAGTGTCATATTGACCTCTTCCACTCATTTATTTTTCGCAATACATCTTCTGTAATTACTATTCCTAAACCAGAAATAAATTGACTCAAAGTAATAAATCTTGGTTCCTGAATTTGCTCTGTTTTTTGGTAATTTCCACTCTGATTAATCGCAACTAAGTAATAAATTGTATTTCCTTGAATTTTCTTTTCTAGCCACATTGGACTGCCACTTTGTCCTGGGAGACTCGGAGCCAAGTGAATTATTAGATCAGGAAAGTCTCCGCTACCGATAAATTTTGGTATTAACTCATTTTTCACTTCACCTTGAGTACGTCGCTGATGATGAATCCTGAACAAAGGATATCCACTTGTCTGCAGTATTTTGTGATTCAGAAATTCTGATTGTGTTGCCTTGATTTTATATTCACTTTTATCTCCCCAATAGCCCAGTGTATTTATAGTTTTTTTGTATTTATTATTTCCAGTTTCTATCTTGAGCAAGCCATAATCATATTGCTCAAAGATTACACCATTAACGACATAGTTTGGATGAAATCTAATATTACTCTCGCTTGCGTTTGCAATTCCAAACGGAGAAGATATAAGACCATTACGACCAGGGATTATTTTGACTGACTGCGCTTTTACCCAAGCAGGCGTTCCTTTAGACCCTTCAATCTGGTGAAATAGAATGTGAGCTGCTGTTAGTACGTGTTCTTGGCTAATCAATAATCCAGTACCAGAATCGAAGTCTATTAGCCTTGTATTATCGTCTGGATCAGGAAATCTTGTAACGAGACTACAAATCCATCTATAGGGATGGTTTTGCGTATTGACAGAGTGATAGGGGCGTTGACGTTGGCGTTTATTACTTTGAAATTCAATTTCTTCTTCTTGCAATTCTTGATCCAATTGACTAATAGGGATTGGTTTGCCTTGACCTAAAATGGAATGATAATTATATCGTTTAGGAGGAATCCAGATAATAGCATAGCAGTTACCTTTTGCTGGCTTGTATTTTGCCTTAATTAATATTTCTGGGTCACAGGAAAAATGTGGATAAAAAGAAATCAAGCCTTCTGTAAATAATTTTGTTTTTTTGTCCTTGCGGATGTATTTCAGATTTAGCGGATCTCGGTTTATTTTTCTAGCGAACGCAAGACGTTCTTTGGTTCCTGATTTTACCTGATAAGCTTTCCCAGCTATCTTTAGGAGTGTATCTCCTTTTTGGATTCGATAAAAATTACCCGGCGTTGGTCTATTTGCGAGATTAAAAGCAGATTCTTTTAGAAAGTAATTCATTTGCTTAAATCCCTCCCATACTCTTTTTCCATTTTTGAATTTGGTCTAATATTTTATGGGTAATTAGCACAGCATAATTTTTATCTCGATCTTGAGATATGCTTGATTGAATGCCGACAAGACTATTGAATCTTCCAATCTTTTTCCAAATAGGGCTTCCAGAATGTCCGAACCAAGCTAAAGCATCATGGGAAAAAACGTTAGATCCATAAGTCCCATTAACCTCGCCTTGAGAAAAAATTTGGACAAAACTAATTGCACTCTTTGGATCAATTGTTCCTTTTTTTACAAAATACTTTAGATCATCTGTAGATAATGTAGGATATCCACTTAACTTGATTACATTTTTAGATTTTGAATATTGTTCAATATCTTGTCCCAGTATTTCTGATATATTGAGGTATGATCTGCTGTTCCACCAACCTAGTTTCTTCTCATCAACATCTTCAGTTAGCTTAATCAATGCATAGTCGTTTTGTAATAACAATGAGTGAATCACTTTAGGATCACTCCAAAGATGACTAGCTCCAGAAAAAGGTGAAGAAACACCAGTAAAAGGTCTAAAATTTTTGGGAACCTCAAAATAGGCTTCTTTTCCTCTTTTTGCAGCCAGAAAGGAACCAAAAGGTCTTTTATTACCATGTTGAGCTGGAGTTACTCTAACATACTTAGCTTTCATAACCAAAGGAGTTCCTTTACTGCCAGAAATCCAACTATTAACAACGTGAGCAGCTGTAAGAACATGTCGAGAGCCAACTAGCAAACCAGTTGCAGATCCTTTTAAACCTTCAGGAATACCAGTTTGAAGAGTACCAAACGAAATTACTTTGCTGAAGTCATCTGGATCTATGAAAAAAACTCCAAGCGAACAAATCCATCGAAATGGCGGTTTTGTAGTTTCAGCCTCACTAACACCTTTTATTCTCGGTTTACCTCTTACTTCAAGGTCTTTTTCCAACTCTTCTTCAACGCCATTCTCCTTTTGTAGTGAACTAATTGAAATCGATCTGCCCTTTCCTAAAATAGGATGATAACTATATCGTTTAGGAGGAATCCATATTACAGCAAAGCATTTTCCTTTTGGAGGAGTACCTTCAGCTTTAATTAGTTTTTCTGCATCACAGCTAAATTTTGGGTAAAAGGAAATGATTCCGTCTGGAAAATTTTTCTTGACGAAATTACTTTTGCCCTTGGTTAGATACTTTTGATTAAGGATTTGAGCATTAATATACTGGGCAAAAGCTAATCTTCTTTTCCCGGAACCAACCCCGTATGCTTTTCCAGCTATTTTCAGTAAGCTATCGCCTTTTTTGATGCGATAAAATCTTCCTGGTGTCGGGCTAGCATAAACTTTAAGTTCTTCCTCAAGAGTCTCATAGTCTTCTAATTCAAGTTCATAGTTTAAATCCTCTAATTCTAACTCTTCAGTAAAATATTCATTTTTATTTTCTTCTATTTCTTCCAGAAAAGTCTCTGATTCTTCGAGTTCTAAGTCCCCTTCTTGATTATCCAATTCTGTATAGTAACTTTCTTCCTCATTTTCATATAATTCTTCATGATCATTTTCAGAAAAATGTTCCCAATTTGCTTCAGGTTCTGGTTCCTCTTCCTCAACTTCTTGAGCAAATTCAGAACGTTTCCATTGGACTTCCGGTTCTAGTTCTAATTCCTCTTCCTGATCAGTCCAAAGTTCGGCAAAGGCTTCTTCTTCTACTTCCTCATCAAATTCGGCTTGCTCAAGTTCGTGATCAAACTCCTCTTCCTCTTCACCTCGTGGTTCAACAAAATCTTCTGTCCCTGGCTCAAATGAAAATGCTTCAAGGAAAGGACTTTCTAGCTCTAAATTAGTCTGGCGAGTTTCCAAAGCTTGTGCAGCTTGATCGGCTGCTTCATCCGTAAAAATGGTTTCACTCAAAAAGGGTGAATCAAATTCTTGCTGAGGTTTGTGGGAATCATAATCAGGTGAGAAAGTCATAGGAATTTCCTAAGAAAGTTTATGATAATTTACTGCTTTAGCGGAGAGACTACATTCAATTGGAAATCGAAACAGAACGCGCTTTCTCTTTCATATTGCGACCTGTTGCTTGCGACCAGTAGGTGATAATCGATCTCATTACTCTTTCAACAGGCGAACCAACGGTGTAAAAGGCAGGAATCGCTAATTCATTGAGATAAATTCCCGTTTCCAGTTGGGTCAAAATCCACGACATGCGATCTGCTAAAAGGAAGAAATAGAAAGACTTGCCGTGAGGGGGTAAATTGACTCGTTCAGCAATTTTCTTTAACCGCTCCTCTTCACTAGCACCCTCAGCCCTTAGAGAAACAACAATAGGTGTATCGAACTCAACAGCTAGATGGAACCAGGACATCACCGAAACATACCAAAATTCCTCACGAGATAGATTCCCATTGGTTCGGCGTGTTCTCAGCATATCGTGTAATCTCTTGGCTAGATCCAGGATGGCTGCGTCGTCTTGGGGGTTAGTTCCACTGGTATTATTTTGGTTGGAAATTGCTACCCAAACCTCTCTGAGAAATTCTTCCCAGGTATTGACAAACTCACGGTTAGCTGTATCCGGTTTGACATAGGGATAGGGTTGACCATTTTCCATGCCATGATTTAAATCCATGCCAAACATCCGGTAGTAAGCGTTACGCCGAGATGCTCCTGAATCGGGACGGATATAACTTCCCACTGAATAGATACTGAATGGTGCTGCATCTCGGAAAAACAGTTCTTCTGTATTCCTTAACCAATGTTGAGAACTGGCTAAAGGTACACCCAACTTTTCCCCATGACGATATTCGTGAATGACCTTGCGGAAGATATCATAGATACGAGTATTTTCAATTAGGTAAGCATAGATTAAGTGATCCCACATCACTCCATTTCGGGGGGGAACACTAGCGGGAATACCAAACCGTTGTTGATTTCCAATAAAGAAGTTAGGCAAACCAGTTCGAGTCGGCGCTGAACTAAATAGAGTGTTGAGTAAATATTCGGGCAAACCAGGAATATCGCTGCGTCGTCTGGGATGTCCGAGTGGTTCATTAGCTTCCCATACTCTAAAATCCCATGCCATTTCCAGCAAGGCTGAAAGTTCACTGGGATGTAGACGAAATAGCATTTCAGCTTTATCCCTTAAAGTAAGACCATCGGAAGGCGTCGTAAAACGTCTGAACATAAGTTGACCTCGTGCGTACAGAATTGATTGACTGGTTTAAGAAGGCAGTTTTGGATCACTAGCCGCCGCTTTAGCATCGACACGGGGCAAAATCCATCCCGGCATAGGATCTGGCGTAGCCTGTCTATCTGTCAGCGCTTGTTTAATTTCCAAGAACTCAGATTGAGCTTGAGCGACGTCTGGTGGTAGGCTTGCCTCAACCGTGGGATTGGTGCCTGGTATTTGTGGTTGAGTCTCATCTCGTTGAGTTTCTGTGTTTGTCATTGTGTCTGTCTCCTGTAATTCGTTCAGTGACTGATCAATCTTCAAAGCATTCCTAAATTGAACACATAACTTTCTGATCATGAATCGGTTGAGCGATCGCAGTTTCTCCCCTCATTGATTTTCCCATTCATGCTTCTCCTTATATTCATTCGCCTCAAGCCGCCTGTAAAGATGAACCTAGCCTCACCATCCAGTCTCGTTGTTGTTGCAAAATCTCTAAGGATTGTTCCGGCAATGTTGCCGCTTTATAACCAGAAAGTGCTAGCAATCGCACAGCTTCTGCCTCCACCCAATGATGGGAGGTATAGAGGGCTGAACCAAGCTGATATTCCAATTTGAGGAGTGTAGATGGACGAACGTTTTGAGGATCGACTAAATTGACCAGTTTACGTCCTCCAAATGCCCGCATCGGTGTAGACAACACCAGTTTGCTGACCTTTGGTAGCAAAGGCAAAGATTCTTGTAAAACAGCACGAACCGTAGAATTAGCCCGTTCTAGAAGATGGCTGCGGCTCCACGAATCGGACAGCTCATCCCAAGAACCCGTGCCAAAAAACTGACGGCACATTTCCACTCCAAGCAGCACTCGGATATAGCTGGTGGGGTGAGGATCACCTGGGATGAAATTAAACACAAATGAATCGCCTCCAGCCAAAACATCATGGAGCGTGGCAACAGCAGCATATCCAGTATGGACAAACGCGATCGCATCGGCGGCAATTTCTGATGACCAACTTGCCCAAATCTCTGCGAGTTCGCTCGAATGGGTGGAGAGTTCCCGTTCTAGGATTGCCGCTAGTTCCTGATTCCAACCCAGAATATGTGCAATTTGATGCCCTGACTCATGAATCAGAGCCGTTGGACGATAAAGGTTATGCCGAACAATTTTAATCGCGGCAACGGCACTCTCTGTCTTCCCATCCCAAAGGCGTAAACCAGCCTTGAGGATTGATGCGCCTAAACCCTGATCCAGGTAAGTCAAAACAGGAGGCGTGGATTTACCGAATGGTTGCAGCAGTGGCGTCATGCTCTGCTGGCATAGACTGTCACAGGCACGTAATAGAGCAGAAATAGTTGGGTTTGTCCGAGTGTTGATCGCATCCGCGTAGAAGTCGAGCAAAACTTCGGTTCTGAGATAGCGTTTGCGAAATCGCACAAGCTGATGTTGCACTCGCTTGAAATCTTCGATTGTTTCTGCAACATTCCACTGAGCTTGAAGGAACTTTGCTTGCTGATGCAGTTGATTTACGGCTGTGAGTAAGTTTTGGCGCAACACGACACCAACGTAGCGTTCCAGCCCTTCCCAAGCACTGGGAGAGGCTAAATCATCCAAGCTGCCGAGGCGCTGGGCTGCCATTACCCAATGGGCAACTTGGCGGGCAATCTGCATTCGTATCGTGTCGATGGGTTCGGGACTCATTTACAGCTCTCTCACTGGGTTGTTGCTTCGATTACAGGATGGCGCTTGCTCTATTCCCGGTAGAATCCTGCCGATACTTGAATGTTGGCATCAGGCATTCCATCAGAAAAGTTGAAGCTATACAAACTCACGGGTTCTCCGCGAAAGGCTCGTCCTAATGTGGATAATCCCGGAGGATGATTTAGCCTTACCCTTAACGTGACCCCATCGGCAAAGTCTTCTGTTGCCGCCAGAAAATCTTGAGAATGCTGTTTTAAGTGGTTACTTAAAAAGAGTCCCAACCAGTCCATTACCTGCTGAGTCAAGCGTTCAGTCACAACTTGGGGTAAAAGTCTCAGTGCCGGTCCCCGTGCATACTCGGGTGTCACTGCACCATGAATGATTTTGACATGCCCCGCAAACTGACCCGACAATGCCGTTTTTAACTTTGGTTCAAGTACCGAATGCAACAACGCCACAACCATACCCATGGGAACTCTTTGACGAAGCCGCACGGCAATCGATTGAGCATCTGCCTCACTCAAGAAAATAGAGGATCGCAGTTGATCAGCGGGAAAATCAAATGTGACACTGACTTCACTGGCTCGCCGTGCAACTGACTCTCCTTCTGGGGTGGGCATCACTTTGGGATAGGCTCCCGGAATTTCCAGATAGTAGAGCCGTTGACCAACCGCTGTTGTTGGCTGATGATCCAGATAACGGGGGGATACGTCGCGACCCAATCCCGCTTGACCTAGGAGCATTCCGGCTGCTTCAGGTGTCAGAGGATGAAGTTGCGATCGCGCCTCCGATGTCCCGAGTCCAGGCACATAGGTTTCACCCTTGCAAATTTGACTGAGCATTGTTCCCGGAATCGCTTCGTATAAATGAATCCGTGCTTTGAAGGGACGACCAGGAACTAAACCTAGGCGATCGCGCAAAAATACGGCTAAGGGAACACCACAAAATGTTTTGACAGTCCGGGCAATTTCTGGGGTAACGGTTACTTCAGGAATACGGCTATATTTCTTGTAACGTTTTCTTCTGCCTCGAAGTGGACTGAGTACCCACGTTCCCGGCATTCGGCTCGTCTCACGAAGTTCTGGACGATTCTCGTAACTCTTTTGGGATAAGACTTGCGGAAGATTGGCGGCGGCAGCTTTTTCAAATGCCTCTAAAACAAACCCTTCCAATAGTTCTTGGTTATCCAGTATATATTCGGGTAAAGTTGCCACTTGGCGAACGGTCTCTTCTACCGTAGCCGCAACCGCCGCACCTGCGGCTTGGGCTTCGTCCTCTGGTGTCACTTCTAACCCAATTAATCTGAGTCCGACATCGACAATGGCTTGCGATAATAAAGGCGCGTACTTTTTACCGACAAACTTACGAACCAGCTTGGCTAGATATTTGGCTAAAAATCCCACCACTTTTTGACGACCAATCAGGCGCAAGCCCAGCCTCAACGCTGGCAGAATGGCTGGGATAAAGTTTTCTAGAACAGGAGTTGGATCTTCACCGTCTTCTAGTTCGGTAACCTGATCAATAAATTTAGCCCGAGCGCGGTCTAGAATATCTGTGGCATCTTCTGTAATTGGCTGTTGCGATTCAGTTATATACTCAGAAATTACTGCATCCATTTCTGCCTCTTCTTCCCTAAACAGAAGATTAGCAATTTGTTCATCAAATTCACTCTGAATGGCTACAAGATTCTGAGTCGTATTATCACCCTGTTCAAGTTCTTCAAGTTCCTCAATTTCTTTTTTGAAGAGACGACTAGCTAGTGTTTTAGCAAGCTGACGATACTGAGGTGGTAAGCGGTTAAGAGCAGTGGTGAGAACTTTTTTAAGGAGTGGCTTTATCAACTTTTTGAGCTTTCTTAAAACTCCAACAATTTTCTTTTTGATAAACTTCCCGGCTTTGCGAATCCCTTTGCCGACCGTTTTGATGCCTTTTTTTGCTTTTCTGACAATTTTTTTAGCAACACCCTTAAATTTTTTCTTGGCTTTTTTCGCAGCCATTTTGATTTTTTTGCCTACTTTGCGAATCTTACTAAAAATACCCCCTTCAATTGTCGGCTCGTATTGATCGATAAAGTTTTCTATCTCTGCTTCGTGTAGTCTTTCTAAGTCCAGTTCCTCAAGTTCGCTAGCCAACCCTTCTATAAATGCTTCTATTTCAAAACTTAAGGGTTCAAAGTGGGATTCTAAAAGATACTCTGCTTCTCGTTTTTGAACAATTGGATCGCCATATTCACTTTCAAATTGGTCTTGGTAAAGCTCAGTTGCTTCATCGACAAGTTCGGCGATTACCTCATTGAACTCTTCATCATAGAGTTCATTAAGAAATGTCACATATTCTTCCATCTCAGGAGCAACAATTCCCTGGCTTTCTAATGGATTTTCCAGTTCATATATAGATGGGAATGGGGTATCAGATTCTGTGAAACTTGAATACTCCTCCACCTGCTCCGAAATTCCCGGCTCCTCACGAACAAACTGAAACGACGAAGGAAATGGCGACTCGATGGTTGTGTTTGGCGTCTGGAATGCCGATGAATTCTCATCCGATAATGACATAATCTCTTCCTTCTGGATAAGCGCCGATGTATCGCTGATAACGAGCAACGATCAATAGTTAAGTTTGGAGCAATTAGAATAGTTTTGTTTTGTTATAATCAGACATTATAGTTTTGTCACTTAAGAATAGCATCTTTTTGTTTCAAAACTTCACACTTTATAGCGCTTCGCGCTGGTCTAGTTACACTTTGTTTGTACGAACATCCCATCTGGACTCAGCTTCAGAGAAGGGAGTTGTAAATACACCAGAGCGACTTGCTATAAATGTATAGTGAATCGTATCATTAACTATTATAAAGCTATATAGTTTTACAACTTTATTTCTCAAAGTAGTTGCCGAATTTCTTGGCTAAAATACTCATTTTCCCGTGCTAGTGGACAGCGTTTCGGCATTTGAGATAAAGACTCAATGGCTTGCAGTAATCCAGAATACCATTGACTTGCTCTTGTAGGAGAGGTAACTTGGTAAAACCGCAGAAATGCACTATCCGCTTCGGCTTCTGCTACACTTGAAATTTCAATACGATACTTCATGAATCGGCTGGCAAGTTATACTTACGGTGTTGTTCGTCAGCAAACTCTTGGAAAGAGCGAAATCGACCCGCCTCAAAATCATCTAAACCTTGCTGAATGCCTTTAATCGCTTCCTCTGAATCTTGTTCTTCCCACTCTAAGACACGAGCCAGTAATTCAGATGCAACAAGACCAACATCTTGACCTTGACGAGCGGCTTTGTCACGCAGTAGCGCTTCTAACTCTGGGTTAAGGGTTACAACAATTGCCATAAAGCGACATCCTTAATTGAATTCTTGTGGAGCTAAATTACTTAACGACTAGCTATAGTTTTCTATGATAAATATTCTTTTGTATTGTTTTATTTAAAACGGTTGTTGTCATACAATTGGCATACCAACCTTAAAAGCCATTATCTCATAACTTAATCATTAATGATATCATTTTTCTATAAGGTTAAGATGCCCGCTCCAAATTTTCGTAATCATTACCTATTCCACCGCTAAGTGCGGAATGTGGGATCAAACGTTGTCATAGATAGCATCTGTTTCGCTGTATCCAGAAAAGAATTGCTGGGCTGTCAATTGTGACCAGGTAGTTGTTTCAGTCAACTCAGTCTCAACATCAGTCCGCGCAGGCGGACTTGGTTTGTGTAGCTGCGAATTCCATTCGCCATCGGTTGTTTCTTGGTTGTAATTGCTATAAAAATTGTGCATTGGCTGTGATAAAGCTTACACCTTTATTCCCCTCTCCTCGCAGGAGAGGGGTTAGGGGAGAGGTCACAACGAATCAGGTTCCTGTCCCGACGCCACAGGCGCTGTGGCATTCAACTGCAACTCTGGATGATCCCCAATCACCTGTTGTAAATTCCACTCATTCTTAAACAGCAAAACTGGACGCCCCCAGTTATCTTTCACCACCGCTGTGTTAAACAACCGTCCCGCTTTTTCTAAAGCTTGCCACCCCCCAGCTACCCAACGGGCAACACTATAGGGCAACATATCTAATAGCGTTTCTACGCCATATTCATTCTGTAAACGGAACTGTACCACCTCAAATTGCAACTGTCCCACAGCAGCTAAAATGGGGTCGCGCTTGGATTCATCCACAGAATACATAATCTGTATCGCCCCTTCTTCGCGCAACTCAGTTACCCCTTTGTGGAATTGCTTAAATTTAGAGGGATTGGGATTTTTCAAATAGGCAAATAATTCCGGAGAAAAACAGGGAATCCCTTCATACTCCAAACGCTTGCCATTGTAAATCGTATCCCCGATCGCAAACACCCCCGGATTATTTAACCCAATCACATCTCCTGGATATGCCACATCCAAAGATTCCCTCCCTTGGGCAAATAATTTCTGGGGTCTTGACAACCGTACCGTTTTACCCGTCCGCGCATGACTCACGGTCATGTCCTTGTCAAATCGACCCGTACAAACCCGGACAAATGCCACTCTATCCCGGTGTTTGGGGTCCATATTCGCTTGCAGCTTAAACACAAATCCACTGAAGTCGGGATAGGTGGGTGGCATTTCCCCCTCAGTAGACTTGTAGGCTTCCGGTTGCATGGCGTACTCTAAAAACGCATCCAAAAACAACTTGACGCCAAAATTGGTCATAGCACTGCCAAAGAATACAGGTGTCATCTGACCTTTATGCACCAACTCTAAATCTAAATCGGGTCCAATCCCCTCAATCAGTTCTAACTCTTCTTTCAACTGATAATACAGGTCTTGATCCAGCAATTTTTCAATCCGGGAATCCCCCAAATCGATTACCGTATCTCCCGCTTCCTTACTCCCATGTGCCGTGCGTTCAAATAAGTGAATTTGCCGGAGACGGCGGTCAAACACGCCCTTAAAGCGATCGCCCATGCCAATGGGCCAATTCACCGGGTATGTCTGTAACCCTAACTCCTGCTCAATTTCATCCAACAGTTCCAAGGGTTCCCGCGATGGACGATCCATCTTGTTCATAAACGTGAAAATCGGCAGCGATCGCATCCGACAGACTTCAAACAACTTGCGCGTCTGTGGTTCCAAACCCTTCGCCGCATCCACCAGCATCACCGCATTATCCGCCGCCGCCAATGTACGATAGGTATCTTCACTAAAATCTTGGTGTCCCGGTGTGTCCAGCAAATTAATCTGGCGATTCTTGTACGCGAACTGCAACACCGTTGAAGTAATCGAAATTCCCCGTTGTTGTTCCATTGCCATCCAATCCGACGTAGCCTTACGCTGCGCCCGTCGGGCTTTCACCGACCCAGCTTCGTGAATCGCACCTCCATATAACAACAGCTTCTCGGTTAGCGTTGTTTTCCCCGCGTCTGGGTGGGAAATAATCGCAAAATTCCGTCGGTGTTCAACCGCCGTTTGCAGTTCAGCCTTAAGTTCAGTGGACATTCAAAACGCCTAATTACGGAACACTCAGCCTTCCATTATAGAAGTTGAGATCCTGGGTCGGTTGGCTTGAGTTAGTATTTTCTATATCTTAAGTCATAAATTGTCAAGCTTTTTTTATCAAAATTGACCCTATAGGTTATAACCCTAGAAGGTGTAATTTCTGCTAATTCTGGGGAATACTGAAATCAGCGCCTTTTGGGTAAATCCAATTCCTTCAGGTTCAAACGTTAACAGAGTGAACATGAATCATTATTTCCTGACTAGGGGGTTACAGCCTCCACTGTATGCTGAGTCATGGTTCATGGTTTTCCAGATCACTGATTGAGTCCCCTCAAACCATTTTAATTTTACTAGATAAGAGCTGATTATTGATTAGAAGGAGACATTATGCAGTCGTTGATCACGCACAGTTTGACTGCCCCACTTTTCATGCCTCATGGCAACTGCTACCTGTGGAAGCCCGGTTTAGTCTGGCTACATCTGTTATCCGATGCCTTCATTGCCCTAGCTTATGCTTCAATTCCCCTAACCTTAATCTATTTTGTTTGCCAACGACAGGATTTGCCGTTTTCCCGTGTCTTTCTCATGTTTGCCGCCTTTATCATTGCCTGCGGTATAACCCATGCTATGGCAATTTGGACGATTTGGCATCCCGATTATTGGCTATTTGGATTAATCAAAGCGATTACGGCGTTAATTTCCGTTTATACTGCCCTAGAATTAATCCCATTAATGCCCAAAGCCTTTGATGTTGCCAGTGCGGTGGAACTCGAAGCCGCCAACCAGCGTTTAGAAGCCGAAATTCAGGAACGTCAACAAACCGAAGTTGCCCTCAGGCGATCGCAGGATGAAATTCAGCAAAAAGCGACCCTCTTAGAACAGGCGTTGCGTGACTTAAAACATGCCCAAGCCCAATTGGTGCATACGGAGAAAATGTCGAGTTTGGGACAAATCGTCGCCGGGTTAGCCCATGAAATTAATAATCCAGTTAATTTTATTTTCGGGAATCTGGTGCATGCCAAAAATTATGCTCAAGATTTACTGAAGTTAATTTCCCTCTACAATAAGCACTATCCCCAACCCGCCCCGGAAATTCAAACGACGGCGGAACAGATGGATTTAGCATTTCTGCGAGACGACTTACCTAACCTACTCGAATCAATGGAAGTGGGAACCAAGCGGATTCGTCAGATTGTGCTGTCGTTGCGTAACTTTGCCCGGATGGATCAAGCGGAAGTAAAGGCGGTAGATTTGCATGAAGGTTTAGAAGATACGTTGCTGATTCTGCAAAATCAACTCAAAGCAAAACCGGGATATGCGGAAATTCAAATTGTCAAAGAGTATGGAGATTTACCCAAAGTAGAATGCTACGTGGGACAACTCAATCAGGTGTTTATGAATCTATTGAGTAACGCGATCGATGCGTTAGAGGAATCAAGAACAGCCGATAATGGAAATAATGGACAAAATCATCCCACAATTCGGGTTCAGACTGAAGCGATCGAACCTAACCAAGTTGCGATCCGAATTATCGATAATGGTCCAGGAATGACTGAGAAAACTCAGAGTCATCTCTTTGACCCTTTCTTTACCACCAAACCTGTAGGTAAAGGAACCGGATTAGGACTATCCATTAGCTATCAAATCGTCGTCGATAGACATCAGGGTCAGCTGAACTGTCGATCCGCACCAGGACAAGGCGCAGAATTCGCGATCAAGATTCCGATTCAGCAGCACCAACAGCAACCTGAACCCAAACCAGAGGTTAGCTTGACGGCTTAAGGAGGGTGTAGGCTGTGGCGTGTAGAGGTATGCAAATTAAAGGTGTGATTGAGAGGAATATCCCCCCTGTATAGGACGGAATTCACGACCTGTATTGTTCAGGGAACCTGCTACAGTCAGAATGAAAAGTTAGTTTCCCTTGAGGGGAAGGAGGACTGTCGCATGACGTATGATAGCGACAAACGCAAGCTTTTATCTGCCCTCTGTCATGGATCAATTTTTATTAGTGCGGCGTTGGTATCTATCGGTATTCCGATTGCCGTTTTGTTAGTGTCTGATGACCCAGTGGTCAAAGAAAACGCGACAGAATCGCTGAATTTTCACCTTAACCTTTGGCTCTACGGATTAATCTTTGGCATCTTGACGATTGTGCTTATTGGTTGGCCCCTACTGGGTCTTTTGGGTATCGTGAATGTCGTTATGCCCATTATCGGGATTGTGAAAGTGTTGAATAATCCTGATCAGTCTTTCCGCTATCCCTTTATCTTCCGTGTTCTATAATTTCCGCTTCATTTAGTTTACACGCATTCGGACTCCATCTAAGTTAAAAGGTGGAGTTTTTTAAATTTTGAGTGTGTAAGCTGTCATGCATTTAAATTGCGTATTAGTAGCGAGCAAGATGCAAAGCCTGCGGCATGGCTTCGCTTAACGCACTACAAGGATTTCGTCATTGTTGACATTAAGGTTTGAATGCCGAACAGCTTAAGGGCGGGTTATTGTTCTCTCCCGGAAAGGCGATTCATTCTGACGCACAGTGCGATCGCCAATTTTCTTAAGCATGGTATTACATTTAACGCTGCACGATACTTTTGAGTAGCTTGAGAATTGTTTCTGCTTCTAGTTTTTCAACGTATTCGCGAGAGGATTCAGTTTTAAGAACGGGGCGATCGCTGGTAATCTCTGAAACCTCTGCCCTGATAAACTTCCAAGTATCGCCAATCGTATAGCAACCAAACAGTTCCTGGCGATCGTTACCATTAAGTTGCCAATTTAAATGGGCAGCTGCCAAGAGTTGACCATAAAGCTGATAAACAGGGTTTTGGGCATCAAGACCTTTTTTGGCTTCTAAAACAACAAGATAAGGCGCTTCAATTCGACCGATCGCACTTTTGCCCAGTACACCATCCGCTACACCTTCTAACTCAAAGGTTTTGTATTGTGCTTTGAGCGTTACCTCTGCCCAAGCTTCGATATTATTTTGTTCAGCTAGGATCAGCAATGGAAAAATTGCCTTGCCCCAGACTGTTGCTTCATTCATCAGGGTTGTGTCATGGTTGAGTAAATAGGCACTTACCTCTGTGACTCGCTGCTGTTCATGCTCGGTTAGGACAATAGAATCAGTTTGGTTCCATTCATAGTTACCGATGAATCCTTCATGGAGGTGAATGAAGGATTTTAGATCGTCTAGAGAGATAGCGGCAAAGGTAAACTTAGGCATGGCAATGAGATAACTCGATAGATAAAAACATACAAAATAGCGAGCGAGACGCTCAAAATAGCGAGCGAGAAGCTCAAAATAGCGAGCGAGAAGCTCATAATAGCGAGAGAGACTCTCGCACTACTACAACCGTTCCATGTTAAGAGTTCCCTATCCTCACCACAATCCTTATTCAGCAACCTCTAATTACCCTAAACCCAACTCACGTTTGAGTAAATTAATCGATTTTGTACCAATATAATTTTCACTGCAAACCAGCTTAGGCGGACGGATCAGATCATCCCTGGCGTCTAGAATTGCGCGTTTAACGGTATCATAACTGGCTTGATCGCTAATAATTGTTCGCGCACTACGGACTAAGGCATTAAGTTTATATTTATCATTAACCTGAGCCGTAATCAGGAGTAAATCATCCCCACGCAAACTGTGGATAATCACATCTACAATCCGTAGAATACCCCCACTCAGACTGACACAGCCCAGACAGCTATCTTTGGGGAGACTTTTAACAATTTCGATTTCTTGTCCATAGTCGTGGATATCCACAGGAATAACCCGCACGGATTTCGGCGCTGCGATCGCTTCGGCTTTTTGGATAAAATAGCGGCTGGTGACGACTGTACCGGAATTGGTGCGTTCTAGGGTTTGTTCTAATTCTTCTAAGGGGACTAACTGAACGGGAATTCCCAGGGCGGATTCTAATTCCTGCACCATTAACTCCCCTGCGCCCATATCTCGTGACTCTACGGTAACAAGCACTCTAGCACTACAGCGCAACCGCCAGTCAATTTCGGCTAAAAAGAGTTCGCGGGCTTCATTGAGGGAACACCCTTGAGAAAGTAATTCGTCTAGACTCTGCTGAACAATACCAGATGCTTGTGGATATTGCTGGAGAATCGGAGATTGACGTTGAGTTCCACCTTCATGACCCTGGGCTTTCACATAAATCCCTGATCCGGCCATGGATTCAACCAGTCCTGTTTCTTCTAACTGGCGGTATACTTTACTAATTGTATTCCGATGCAACCCCGTCTCCATGGCTAACTGACGGGTACTGGGCAATTTATGTCCCGGCGGATATTGGCGAGAGGCGATCGCAAACTGAATTTGGTCAAATAGCTGCTTTGAAGCAGGGATTTCGCTATCGGGCTGGATATGATGCTGAACCATTATAAAGTCTCCCAAGCACTTGCTCTTCAATAAACACAAGAGTATAACGTACAGTTGAAGATCGGATGGTGGGTGGCTGACCCTCTAGTCCTGACCTAGGCATTTCTCTAAGCATGTATCATAGCTAAACTTTAAAACAAGTGGGATTTTCTTAATCTGATGTATCATTTGGCGGTCTATACCAGAATACCCTCTTGACTAAGCTCGTGTGTATTTAAATTGCCGATCCTGAGCAAAAACAAAACAGGTAATCTGTTAAGTAGGTGGACACAATTAAAGTTAACGGTGCAGATTGTCATTCGTCCTTTGTCAGGGTTTAATCAGATGACAAATTTCAACAGAGTTTTTTGGTTTAAATCAGCAGATTGACAACTAAAATTCTATTCATGTTTGTCCAAATCATTAAAGGGTCGGCTCACCCCCAGAAATAGACAATAAATCCTTGAAAAATAATAAGTAAACCAATAGAATTATAATAATCCGTAAATGATTTGCTGAATTGGGGGGACGTGAGCGTTACAATTAAGCAGAAGTTTGACCGTTGACCAGAAGGTCAAAAGCCATAGCAGCGAGGACTGCGATAGATCGACGAACATAGCGTGAACCTGAATTATGACGGCTAGAGAAATCAAAAGCGATTGGGTTAAGATTACAAACGGCTCTCTACAAATAGACGCTTATTTGGTGATGCCCGTGGGAGAGGAGTCTTTACCAGGGGTGGTCGTGTTGCAGGAAATTTTTGGGGTGAATGACCATATCCGAGATGTGACTCAGCGGATTGCCCAAGAGGGATACGTCGCGATCGCACCCGCCCTCTATCAACGCCAATCCCCCGGTTTTGAAACGGGATACACAGAAGCTGACCTGAAAATCGGTAAGGAGTATAAGGCGCAAACTAAGGCGGAGGAACTGCTGGGTGACATCCAAGGGGCGATTGATTACTTACGGGGACAAACACCAGTTAAATCGAATGCGATCGGCTGTATCGGCTTCTGTTTTGGGGGTCATGTCGCCTATCTAGCGGCAACCTTACCCGACATTAAAGCCACAGCCTCCTTCTATGGTGCAGGAATTGCCACGATGACGCCAGGAGGAAATGAACCAACGATTACCCACACCCAGGATATTAGGGGAACCATCCATCTCTTCTTTGGCTTGGACGATGCTAGCATCCCGGCTGAACAAGTTAACCAGATTGAAGCTGAACTGAAAAAGCAGCAAATTTCCCACCATATCTTTCGCTATGAGGGCGCTGATCACGGATTTTTCTGCGATCAACGTGCCAGCTATAACCCACAAGCGGCAAAAGATGCTTGGGAAAAAGTGAAGACGCTATTTCAGCAGGAACTGTAGTTATTCGTCATCGATTATTTGTCATCAATAATCCCTAATGACAAATGATAAATGATACATCGATTTTTTCAACACTTAATACTCATGACTTCAGAATCAACCCGTTCTCAAACCAGCAAAACTGCCTTTTCCATGGAAGATTTTGCCAAAGCCCTAGAAGAGTATGACTACGAATTTAGCCAAGGGCAGGTGGTGCGAGGCAAAGTGCATAGCTACGACGTAGATGGCGTTTATGTCGATATTGGCGGGAAATCCCTGGCTTATGTTCCAGGAGAGGAAGTGTCAGTGGCACCCGTAGAAGATTGGTCAGAGGTGCTGCCTTTGCAGGAAGAGTTGGAGTTTCTGATTATTCGGGAACAGAATGCTGAAGGTCAGATCACTCTATCACGGCGTCAGTTGGAAATCAATAAGATTTGGGATCAACTGGTGCAAATACAAGACAGTGGCAAGTCGCTACAGGTGCAGGTGACTGGCGTGAATAAAGGCGGTGTGACTGTAGATTGGCAGGGATTGCGAGGATTTATTCCGCGATCGCACCTGAATCAACGGGGGAATTTAGAGTCGTTGATTGGTCAAAGTTTAACCGTAAGCATCCTGGAAGCCGATCGCGATCGCAGCAAGTTAGTCTTTTCCCAACGGGAAGCCACTCGCGCTGCAAGTTTCTTGATGCTAGAGGTTGGACAGTTAGTAGAAGGTACTGTCTCCAATATCAGACCTTTTGGTGTGTTTGTCGAATTAGAAGGGATTACTGGCTTGTTGCATATCAAGCAAGTCAGCCAAAACATGGTGGAATCATTGACCGATATGTTTGAAGTGGGTAAATCAATTAAAGCGATCGTGATTGACTTAGATGAAGGGACGAATCGCGTTTCTCTCTCGACAAAAGTGTTAGAAAACTATCCCGGAGAAATGGTGCATAAAATGGCAGATGTGATGGAAAGTGCTGAGGCACGTTCAGAACGGGCGCGGGCAAAAATCATCTAATCTGAACCGTTGTAAATTGTGTGTAGGGGCGGGTTTGACTATTATCGTTTATTCCCTCATCCAGATGTAACTAAACCCGCCCTAGCCCAAGTTTGGCTTTTGAACGAACAGAGGAGAGGGCGGGTTTTGTAGCTAAGCTAAGAACAACAATCAAAGTTAGTCCCTAAACCCGCCCCTACACATTCAAAACTCAAACAAAGGGCGGGTTTTGCAGCTAAGCTAGGGAAAAGAATCAAAGTTAGTCCCTAAACCCGCCCCTACACAATCAAAACGTTGTAGCCGTTTCCTATTTTTTTATCTGAAACAGGAGGATCAAAATCCGATGGCGCAAGCAGATGAATCCAGCCGTACTATATGCGTAGATATTGGTGGAAGTGGAATTAAGGCGATCATTTTAGATCAGGCGGGCACTCCAATCACTGAACGCCATCGAGTCACCACACCCCAACCTGCCAAACCGGATGCTGTCATTGACGCGATCGCAGAATTAGCCGCCGCCCAAGGAGAGTGCGATCGCGTATCTGTGGGTTTTCCTGGCGTAGTTATGGCTGGAGTCGTGAAAACGGCGGTGAATTTAGATCCGGCTTGGCAAGGATTTGATCTCGCCACTACCCTGTCTAAAGCCTTGAAAAAGCCGGTGCGGGTGGCTAACGATGCAGATATGCAGGGATTAGCCACAATTCAGGGTAAAGGCGTGGAATTAATGATTACCCTAGGAACAGGATTTGGTTCAGCCTTATTTATCGATGGTAAACTCGTCCCCAATTTAGAGATGGCGCATCACCCCTTTCGTAACGGAGACACCTACGAAAAACAGTTAGGGCGGGCGGCGTTAGACAAGAAGGGAGAGAAGAAATGGAACAATCGTTTACAACGTGCGATCGCGACGCTAGCCGAGTTATTTAATTACGATTATCTTTATATTGGTGGCGGAGAAGCAAAAAAAATCACCTTCGACTTACCAGCGAATGTCAAAATTGTCCCCAATATCAACGGATTATTAGGCGGAATTGCCTTGTGGCGGGATTAATTTTTCCTAATTGTTTACCCATGTAGGGGCGGGTTTATGGAATTTCATTGCGCTATTGATGATAACATTTGTTCAAACCCGCCCTGACTGAATAGCGTCGTTTAACCTAATTGTGATCATTTAGCTAGCTTTTATGTTCTACAATTAACTTTAAGTAGTTCTGAAAGTTTTGTATATTGGGTTAAAATTTTGGTTTTCTCATCCGATAGGGCAGATTTTGGTTTTAAAATAGACTTTGTTAGGGATACAGAAGATCCTCAAAGAGTCTTCCGCGCTTTTTCACAGCTCATAGATTTTTGTCAAATCACAGATAAAATTTTAATCAAAACTCTTGATATAGATATTGAACCTGATATTCTATTAGACAATATCCAGCAAGGCTCCATTATTGTATGGCTCAAAAACAGTTTTAAAGCAGCTAGTGATAATTTTTTAGAAAATTTAGACTTAAGGCTAGTTAGCTATTATCTAGTTAATTTCAAAGCTTCGATAATAAATTTTATAAATGAACGAACTACTATAAATGAACCTTCTGAATTAGAGATTTTAAAAAATAAATTTCAATCTTTGGCAAGAAATACTAAGGTTAACCAACTAGGTATTTATACCCCTCCTAATGATAAAGATTTATTGTTAAGCATAGACACATTTCAAGGAGCTTTATCTGAACTTCAAGAAGCTGATAAACTGTATTACCTAACTCCTTCCTCAAACTTGCCCGTTAATCGCAATTTTAGTATTTCTCCAGAATCTAGGGAAAATTTATTAGTTGGAGATACTACTACATCTGAAATAGAAATGATTTTGAAAGTTAAAAAACCAGATTATTTAGGTGACTCTAAATGGCAATTTAAACATGATAATAAATTGATTGAGGCAAAAATGAATGATTTAGAGTGGTTAAAAAGATTTAAAAAAAGAGAAGTATTTATAGCACCAGGGGATGCAGTAAAAGCACGAGTAGAGATTGTAACACAATATGACAATAACTGCGAGTTTATATCTACAAAATATACACTCCAGAGAGTGATACAAGTTATACCAATGCCTCCCGATAACCAACTTTCTTTATTTAGAGATTAAAATTTAGGCAATTAAATTTTAATGTTAATCCATTCCATAGCATATTCTTTAGCAAATATCTTAAGATGACGAATATTTTTTGTGGCTATAAAGACAGCTTGACCAGGATAGGCTTCGCTTAATATACTCCATTGAGCTGAAATAATCATATCTGCATCAATATTTTTATCATCTGATGTAGGTATATGATTTTGCCGTGCATCAGCCCAAAAATAGGCAGCTTTTTGCATTATATTCGTATCAAGCGGTAGAAAGTCAATCAACTCTGTGTCTCTGAATTCATTTAAACGTTTTATTCCCTCACTTTTTATCCGGATCAACTCTCGCCTAACCTCATAATCAGAAATTTCTGAAGCTAATATAAAAACCCCTTTAGATAAAAGAGAATAGAACCATTCTGTACATTGATATATTTCATTTTCTTTTGCTTCTGACATATCCTGAATCGGACTAACAAGTAATGCAAGCACTCCGGAGTCTAATAAAACTTTCACCTTATGAATTACGTTGATTGCGTTTACGTTCAATCTCTTCCATTCTGGCTTTTGCCCAAGCCATTGCTGCTTGATTTTTTTCTATTTGTTCTTCGGTATTACGCCCTAAATGTTTTAAATAGGGCAATAAATACTGTTGCTTTTTGCTGATTTCTCTTGCCTGTTCCAGTAAAAATTTTGCAGTAGCTTCAAGTTGTGTAGTACGCTTTGATTCTCGCAGTTCTATTGCCCTCTTTACAGCTTTGGGGATCAACAGGAAAGAATCTTTGTATTTTTTAAATAAATTTTCTTGGCGGAAAATAGAAGGTAAAAATAATCTTAATTTAATCAGTAGACCTGTCCACCCTTGCAACTTAGAGGCAGCCTCACAAGAATAATTAGCTATGTCAATAAAAAATTGACGGCTTTCTGGTGAAAATAAATCCCAGCAAGCTTCTATCCCTATAGAAATATTTTCTAGCTTGTCTACAAACTTATCTATATCTGTAGGCAGACCATTTTTAAATTCAATAGGCGTATTAACGGCTTCCAAATATTTTTGTGTTCCCGTAACCATCTGATTTAGGGTATCGTGAACACTTTGACCTTTAAGGGCGGCGACTTCTCGAAAAAATTCAGATATCTCATCCTGGAAAGAATTAGAAGTCAAACGGCTTTCCAAGATTTGCTTAATACTACTCATATCAAGCGCAGCTTCCTTCAACTTTTCCTTTTCCAGTTCAGAGCTAATTTCGTTAAGCATTTTCCTGCCTCATTGACCGAAGCTATATTAACTATTTTATCTAGAGAATTACTTAAACTTCTTTAACATGCTTATATTAACACCCTCGGCGGTAGGGATGAGATAAGGTCGAATAAAATTTAACTTTTGTAACAAAGCCTTGACTCTAGGGCATCCATCCTTCAATCTGCTAAAATAATCCAAATTAAACCGAAAACTCTTAGCGCCACTCAAAGCTGTTCGCGCAGCTCTGAGCAGCTAACCCCCAAACTGCAAGACCAGTCTGGAAGCTAGAAGAAATACTAACACTCCTCTAGCCACTCCGACTTCTTAAGGCAACTTATACGGGGTGGCTAAGATTTTGGGTCAATCGATTTAGGGTTGAGGATTTGGGCGTTTTTCCGGCAAAAAAGCCGATATCGCCAGAAATCCAACATCAACTGTCCTAAATCAAGCCAACGCTACCGCTCATGCCCAAATTAGGAGTGATTTACCATGTCTCGTAACTTAATCACGGCTGGAATAATTGATCCGCACCAATTTTCCCTCGACGAAGTACGTCACCAAGTCGCTACATTTCTTAACATTCCCCTCCAGCAAATCGATCGCGTCGAATGCTGGCAACACCAAATCTGGGTCAAGCTAGTGGAATCCCGTGCTATCTTTGTCAGTTATCGCAACTTGCCCCTGTGGATTGAGGCAGGATTAGCAGCGATTGGGCGCTGTACCTCTCGTTCCCAGTTGGATGAATTAGGGAAAATTCTCCGCCGTGAACGCGACTGGTATGATCAGCATGACCAACCGGAAGCCGTGCAACCCTGGCGTCAGGCGTGGGCAAAACAGGCTGAATACTTGAGAAACGAGGAAGAACGCAGCAAACCCATTCGCGCCCATCAGGAAGCCGGACAGGATTGGTATGGGGCTTGGAAACGGGTACTCTACTGTTGCCGAGAGTTTAACCGACTTCAGGGATTAGCCGGGGAAATCAATCAACAAAGTCAGGAGTTTCAGGATTTACCTGAGATTATCCAAAAGATGCAGCAATTGTGGCATCAGCGCTGGCAAGATCTATCGAGTGCGATCGCCTAAAGCCGTAGAATAAATTATTTGCGTCAGTTGCATTAATATTCTGGTATTTGCTGCGGATTGTGATGGCGTTATCTTCTCGTCGTTAAACCAATTCTATCGTATTGCCTGATGATATAGCTAAGCGTGAGGTTACTTTTTTGAAAATTACCAAGACTAATTCAATGGGTGCCATAGTCTTAGTTGATAGCTCTTTGTAAAAGTAAGAGTAAAAGTAAGACAAAATCTATTTCACATTCAGCCGATTGCGGATCAGGGTTTCCGTCATTTGAGCAAGCTGATCTAACTTTTCTTTATTCTCCTGCGCCCGTTTCTCATAGTCTTTCTTGCGAATAATTGCCGCCCGCGCTAAGTCTTCCCGGTTTTGTTTTAGCGCTTGAATGGCGACTTTCTGCCAAGCGCTTATCTCTCGGACATCTTGATTGTACTGCGGTTGCAGCGTATTCCAAACACCTTTAATCTCGGCTAGGGCTTTCGTTAATAACCGATTGGCTTTGTCCGGATCTTTCTCTTGTAGCGCTCGTTTAATCGGTTCGTATAAATTCTCAGTATTCATCTGAGTCATTATGGGAATAAAATTTTGAATTTGCGGACTTTCACTCACGCCAGTTTTACACCAGACGGCAAAGTGTTCGCAGTTGTTGGATAGCAAGTTATAGTTTCGTTCCCCTAAACGACTTTCAGCGCGGCGAATGACTACATCCGGAATAAAATGAGTGGGATACTGTTTGACATAGATTTTTCCACCTCTAGCAAATGTCGGTAAAGAAGTGCGTTCAATGGTTTCACTGGGTTTGCGGTAGTGGATAACCGTACCGTCGCCACAGTCAATCCCATAATGTTTGTAGACGCCTTGTCGGTTGAACAATTCTCGATAAGCGTAAATTAGATCGCCTCGTGCCATACTTTCCTTTTGTTATTTGTTGGGTAAATTTCACAGGCAAGAAAAGAGTACACGAGTGTAGATTGATGTTTCGATGTCCTTCAAGAGAGTAAAATCGAATGGGAAAGCCTATTACACTCTAGAATGAGCCAAATTTCTCCATCAACCTTGACTTCTGCCCCTCTCAACCCGCTTAAGCAACCCACAGGCTGGTTTTATGCCTTGTGGAAGTTTTCTCGCCCTCATACGATCATCGGTACTACCCTAAGTGTATTGGCATTGTATGTGATTGCCTTAGCGATTACCGATGGTGCGATCGCACGAGTCAATTTAACTCAACTCCTGGGTACCTGGATATCCTGCTGCTGCGGTAATATCTACATTGTGGGACTCAATCAACTCGAAGATGTGGAAATTGACCAGATTAATAAACCTCATCTTCCCATCGCAGCGGGGGAGTTTTCCAGAAGACAAGGTAAACTGATTATTGCCGTAACTGGACTCTCGGCGCTGTTGTTAGCCCGGATACTGGGAGGGTGGTTATTTCTCATGGTTAGCGTCAGTTTAGCCATTGGTACGGCGTATTCCTTGCCACCCATCCGATTGAAGCGGTTTCCCTTTTGGGCAGCACTTTGTATCTTCTCAGTGCGGGGTGCTGTGGTCAATTTAGGACTATTCTTGCATTTTAGCTGGGTATGGCAACAGGGTGAAGCGATGACGCCAACGCCTGCGGTGTGGGGATTGACGTTATTTGTTTTGGTGTTTACCGTCGCGATCGCGCTTTTTAAGGATGTCCCGGATATTGATGGAGATAAGTTATACAATATCACCACGTTCACGATTCGACTGGGTAAGCCAGCAGTGTTTAATATCACCCGATGGATTATTATCCTCTGCTATTTGGGTATGATTCTCGGTGGAGTGCTACTGTTTGACGTGGTTAACCCACTTGTCTTGGGGATAACACACTTGGCGGCTTTAGTTTTGGTTTGGTGGCGTAGTCAGGATGTAGATTTGCAGGATAAAGTCGCGATCGCGAGTTTCTATCAATTTATCTGGAAACTCTTCTTTTTGGAATATCTGATGTTTCCCGCCGCTTGTTTGTTAACCTGAAACACTGATTTCACGGATTTAGGGGAGAGATTGGGGTGGGAGGTGAGAGGTTAGTTACACTGATGACACAGATTTAGGGGAGAGGTTGGGGTGCAGAGGTGAGAGGTTATTTCTCAGTCAACAGACGATGATTCGATTGTGGGGGGATTATTTAGTTTTCTGTGCCAATCTGTGTTAAGCAATCGTTAGTTTTGTGTTTGTGTTATTCAATTAATCTGTCTAATCTGTGTTTAATTTAAGTTGGATAGCGGCTACAGTCGTTAGTGTCGGTTTAGTAACTGTTATTTTTTTGATTGGTAAGACGATCGCGATCGCGTCGTTGTTTCAAAAGGGTATTGCCCTTTATCAGCAACAGGATTACCCCGAAGCGGAAACGGTGTTTCGTCAAGTTATCCAGCGACAACGCAGTAATGATATGGTGCGCTTATTGTTGGGTAATACACTCCTGGCACAACAGAAATGGGATGAAGCGGTAGCTGTCTTCCGTGATCTGAACGCGAGATCGCCGAAAACTGTGGATGGGTATGTCAAGTTAGCCCAAGCTTTGATTGAACAAGGAAAACCTGATCAAGCAATGCCTGTTATTCAAGAGTTAATCCAACGCCATCCGCAGAATACAGATATTCCGTTTAATGTCGGTTTAATGCTATCCAACATTAATCGACTCGATACGCTAATTGAGTCGTATCAGAGGTTGAGTCAACAGTCTCCTGACAAGGCTATTTTACGTTTAAATCTAGCCAATAGCTGGATGATACAAGAAAATTGGCAGGCGGCTATAGACGAGTATCAGGAAGCGATTCGCCTTAATATTAAAAAGCCGCAAGCCTATTGGTATTTAGGGGATGCGTTGAGACAACAGGGTCAATTGGATGAAGCCCTCAGCGTTTGGCGAGAGGCAATTGTCCGTTATCCTAATGATCAGGAAGCTCAGTTAAGAATTCGACAAGCCCTAAAAGAACAAGGTAAATTTGGATAAAAGGGTGTTTTTCAACAACTTATCCTCTTTCGCCGCTTCCAAAAACCTAGTCATATCTGCTCACAAGTAAACAAACCTAGGCAAAACTCAACGGTATAAGTTTCTTCAAGCGCTTGTTTTTAGTGCCCTGCCGCTTCCCTGTTGAGGGTCAACACCGAGCGAAGCCGAGGTG
>NZ_JAVKBY010000056.1:0-37593 GCF_040222985.1 Coleofasciculus sp. F4-SAH-05 | reverse complement strand
TGCGAAGTCGAAACCCAACCTACGCTCTATCAAAGGTTTCGGCGATTCCTTAATGCAAACCACCCATAATTCGTGCCGTTTGCCTCGCTTGTTGCGAAAATCCTTGACTTTTTTGAATTCTTCAATTATGCGAGTAAGCATAATTTTTTTGAAATTTAAAAAAGTGAGCTTTTCTTAATTTTACCGGAAAAAGTTCACTTTTCTTTTAAAGATTCCCCCGGACTTTGAAAACCCCCTGAGGGGGGTAGGGGGGAACGAGGGGGGTGGGAGTTGGGGTTAGGGGATAAGGGGGAAATGTCGAGGAGTAAATAGACACAACTTAAAACCTTGCCAGCATTAGTTTGCACCTTAAGTTGACACCAATGGGCATTGCCGTGCCCCTACAAATACCCTGTTAAACCTAAATTCAGATCAACAAAGCATTGAAAAGATAGCCAACGCCAATAATTCCCATCGTCATCAACGCAATAAAGACAGCCAATAACTGAGGCTGCAACACCTTCCGAAGAATCACCATTTCCGGCAACGATAACGCCGTAACTGCCATCGTAAACGATAAAACAGTACCCAAAGGCAACCCTTTATTCACCAACGCCTCAGTAATCGGTAAAACCCCAGCAATATTAGCATAAAGCGGCACCCCCATCACCACCGCGATCGGTACCGCTAACGGATTTCCCGCCCCCGCCCACTGCGTAATAATATCGGCAGGAACATACCCGTGAATTCCCGCCCCAATCGCAATTCCACCCACCACATAAAGCCAGACAGACTTAACAATTTCACTCGCCGAATAATGACCCTGTTCAAATCGTTCTTTCCAAGTCAGTTCCATATCATCGCCGTTATCCGGATCAGACTCTGACCCTTGGCGAGACTTCTGCAACGCCCAGACAAAGGGTTCCACCCACTTTTCCAGGTGTAGCATCCCAATACTATAACCCGCCGCGATCGCTAATCCCACCCCAAAGGCAATATAGATCACCGTTGCCTTTAGCCCAAACAATCCCCATAATAAAATAACCGCGACTTCATTCACCATTGGCGCAGCAATCAGATAGGAAAACGTGACCCCCAATGGCACACCCGCCTCTAAAAACCCAATAAATAACGGCACAGCGGAACAGGAACAAAACGGCGTGATAATGCCAATTGTTGCCGCTAAACCATTGCCAAAAATCGTCCGCTTGCCACTAATCCAGTAGCGAATCTTTTGCGGATCGAGAAACGTTTGCACCGTTCCCACTATAAAACTAATCACAATTAATAGAGTCAGCACTTTAGGAACATCGTAGAAAAAGAAGTGCAGCGCTGACCCCAGAGACGAATGCAACGATAAACCCAAAAGTTTAGTGACAATTTGATTAGATAACCAATCAAAGGGATAAAATAAATCAACCATAAACTTATCCTTAGTTAGGTGTTAAGCTGTTCGGCACTTAAACCTTAATGTCAATAATGGCAAAATCCTTGTATGTAGTGCGAGCATCTTGCTCGCTACTAATACCCAATTTATCGCTACTCATACCCAATTTAAATGAACGACAGCTTAGGTGTTAGGTGGCAATAAGCAACAGATAACAGTAGTGTGATCGTCTTGCAAATAAGTAGTCGGACTGGCATAAAACGGTACTGTATTAAGTGCAAGTAAATCGCCCTCAAACCCTTACTGTTCCATGTTCCCTGTTAAGAGTTCCCTAATCTCAACCGTTAACTTTAATTGTGTCCACCCACTTATGACAAATGACAAATGACAAATGACTTAAGACTGCAACAACGGTTTAATTTGCTCTGGGGAAATTACCTTTCCTTTACTCACCACTTTGCCATTGACAACCAAAGCTGGAGTAGACATAACCCGGCGTTTAGCAATCTCCACAGGGTCAGTAATATGCAGGATTTCAGCCTCAATACCCAAAGACGCGATCGCACGTCGCGCATTCTCTTCTAATTGATGGCATTTTTTACAACCCGTTCCCAGAATTTCTACCGTAAGCGTATCCATAATTAAAGCCTCATGATAGTTTGCATCGTGGTCAAATTTATTAGAATTATCTTCCCCATTAAAACTAACATCCTTGAAGACAACACACTGGCGTTCTTCCCCCAACCGTTGAGCATTTTCCTGACACCGATTGAGCAAAGGCAATAATTCTGTTCGTAGCCGTTGCAATTGCTGGATATTATCTTCAATTTGCTGAACTTTTCTCAGCAACATCTGATAAACTTCACCACAAGACAGAGAATCTCCATCTTGTAATGCTAGTAATTCTTTAATTTCGTCTAAGCTTAAACCTAACGCCTTCGCCCGACTAATAAAGGACAACCGTTCAATATCCTGGTCATCAAACAAGCGATATCCAGCCTCAGTACGTTTCGGACTCGGAATCAGTCCAATCCGTTCGTAAAAGTAAAGGGTTTGGGGATTAAGTCCCAACTTACGCGCCACTTCACCAACTTGAAGCATATTGCCCCAGCTCATATCAGAATCCAGTGCCTTAATCATAAACCTTATACTTAGGTATAAAGTCAACCCCTAGTCAGAGAATATTGCCACAAAAAGCCCCTCCCCGCATCAGGGAGGGTTCATAGCCAATCCAGATTAACTACTCCCTTGATAATCCAGTCCGCGCAGGCGGACGCAAGTTTGTGTAGCAGCGACTTCTAGTCACCGTGACAAACAAAAAGGGAGTGACTTAAGCCAATGCATCAATTAACAGAACAACTCGCTGCTTAATCTCATCTCGTACTCGCCGAAACGTCTCAATCGGTTCACCCGCCGGATCATCCAATTGCCAATCCTGAAACACCTCCCGCAACACCCAAGGTTCAGGCAAATTCACCCCACAGCCACACAAAGAAATCACAGCATGATAATCTTCAGCCTTAAAATCACTCAACGGCTGAGACACTTGCTCACTAATATCAATCCCAACTTCCGACATCACCTCAACCGCCGTATAATTAACCTCAGACGCCTGCAACCCCGAACTCATCACTACAACCTTCCCCTCCCCTAACCAACGGGCAAATCCTTCTGCCATTTGGGAACGACAAGAATTTTGCTTACAAACAAACATAATCGATTTCATCACAATAACCTCTTCCTTCTCCAACCCAATAAAACTCCCAAATCAATACCGCAAATCTCCTCTGCGAACCTCTGCGCTTTCCCTCTGCGTCCTCTGCGTTAAAAAAACATAACTTTCCAACCCCCTTAATCCCCCTAACTCAACGCGCAAAACAACGCGGATCACGCAACGTTGCCTTTTCCGGTTCCCGTGGAAACCACATCGCCGTTCGTTTACAAAACTCCACCAACATCAACATCACAGGCACTTCAATTAACACCCCAACAACCGTCGCCAACGCCGCACCCGAATTCAAACCAAACAACATCACCGCCGTGGCAATTGCCACCTCAAAATGATTACTCGCCCCAATTAACGCCGCAGGTGCAGCATCTTCATACGCCAAATTCAACTTCAACGCCGCCACATAAGCAATAAAGAAAATGAAATTCGTCTGAATAAACAACGGCACAGCAATCAGCAAAATGTGCAGCGGGTTATTAATAATCAATTCTCCCTTAAACGCAAACAACAGAACCAACGTAATTAACAGCGCCGCAATCGAAATCGGACTCAGATACTTAATAAATCGCCGTTCAAACCACGCTTTACCCTTATGTTTAAAAATCCAATACCGACTATACATCCCCGCCGCCAAAGGCAACCCCACATAAATCAGTACCGATAAGACAATCGTTTGCCAGGGTACAGTTAAATTATTCGCCGCTAATAACCATCGTCCTAATGGGGCATACAGAAACAACATCACCAACGAATTCACCGCCACCATCACCAAGGTATGCCCTTGATTACTGTAAGACAGATACCCCCACATCAAAACCATCGCCGTACAAGGGGCAATCCCTAATAAAATTGCGCCAGCGATGTAAGAATTTGCCAAGGTAACTTCCGCCCCGCGAATGATCTCAGTTTCCGATAGCAAAGGCTGAAATAACCAACCCAGGAAAAACTGGGCAAAAAACACCATCGTGAAGGGTTTAATTAACCAATTCACCACCAACGTTAAAATCACGGGTTTCGGTGCACGCACTGCCTGAGTTGCTTGGGTGAAATCAATCTTCACCATAATCGGATACATCATGAAAAACAGGCAGATAGCGATAGGGATGGATACCTGATAAACACTCATGGCATCCAATGTCACCGCTACACCGGGGAATATTTTTCCTAGAACGATACCTGCAAGAATGCAGAGTACCACCCAAACGGTGAGATATTTTTCAAAGACACTGAGTTGACCCCCAACTTGGGGTGGCGAGGATGTGGCGTTAGATGAATTAGTACTCATAGGAATGAATTAAAATGCAACCGCTAATGGTTAAAACTTTTTCTGTTTGCGTAACAACTCACCAATGGTGAGATTAAATTCAGCTTTGCCGTCAAAGACAGTGCCTACCTTGTTTTGAAAGAAATGCACGTTAGCTAGGTGATACCCCTCGTCTGGTAGCGGTATATAGCCAACCGAACTAACAATTTCTGGGGCGTTCTCCAGGTAAAACGCCACAAATTCTCCTAACGCTGGGTTTTTCTGGGCAGCCGCCGCGTTAACGTAGATAAACAACGGTCGAGTTAGGGGTTGATAGGTTGCATCCTCAACGGTTTGACGTGAAGGCAAGACAGCCCCCTTGCCACTATCGACCGCGATCGCTTTTAATGTATCTTGATTGGTTTCGTAATAGGCTAAACCAAAATAGCCCAATGCATTGGGGTCTTGATTCACTCCCTGTGCCAGAATTTCATCATCCTCACTGGCGGTATAATCGCTACGACTCGACCCCGCTTCACCGACGATGGCTTCGGTAAAGTAATCAAACGTACCAGAATCTGTCCCCGGACCATATAAAATTAACGGTTTCTGGGGAAAAGACTCCCGTACTTGATTCCATTGGGTGATTTGGCGTTGGGCTTCGGGTGCCCAGATTTTTTGCAATTCTGCTACCGTGAGACTCTCTACCCAATCATTTTCGGGATTCACCACGACAGTAATCGCATCAAAGGCAACGGGAAGTTCAATATAAGCCACCCCTGCTTGTTTACAGGCTGCCATCTCATCGGCTTGAATCGGGCGAGAGGCATTATTAATATCGGTTTCGCCAGCACAGAACTTTTTAAACCCACCCCCTGTACCCGAAAAGCCCACGCTGACGTTGACGGGCGCTTTTGTCGTGGCATTAAATGTCTCCGCAACAGTCTTCGTAATCGGATACACCGTACTCGAACCATCGATTTCAATCGGTTGGGGCGACTGTGACTGGACTTGGGAACAGGCGCCCAAGAGTGCCGTAACCGTCGCAATTAGCGCCAGTTTTGTCTGTGGCAGAATTTGTGGTCTGGGGATAACCTTCATTGAACTCGACCCCCTTCTAGAACTATGGGATTACTTTTATCATTTCAAAAAAAATTGATTTGTCAAGCCCTTATATTCAAGATTGAGGCGATGTAGAGCAGTAGCCACGACTCCAGAGGCAGGAGACAGAGGGCAGAAGGCTGATTATAGCGATACTCTAAAAAAAGTTGATACCAGACAATTGTAGAGACGCGCCATGCTACGTCTCTACACCCCTACGCCCTTGAACCCCAGGTATTACTCCGCACAGGGACGACCGGGTAAAATGGGGCTAAAGCGGCGGTATTCTGCCAAATATTGTTCTAACAGCACAAATTGAGGCAAATTCAGGCTGTAATAAACCCAACGCCCTTGCTGACGGGCGCGAACCAAGCTAGCTTCTTTGAGAGTTTTCAAGTGAAACGATAACTTCGACTGACTCACCTCCAGCACTTCGCAGAGTTCACACACACACAATTCCTGTTCTCGCAACAGTTCCAGTAGTTTGATCCGAATCGGGTCAGATAGAGCATGGAAGCTGGAAGTAATCAGGCTCAGATTGGTCGGGGAGGCGGTGACTTGCATCAACTTTTCTTGAAACATCTCCTTAATTGTAGCTGGGGTGTAAGGTAGAGACGTGGCAGTTGCTATATAGTGACGCGGCTTACCCTGGAAAACCGTAGGGGCGCACGGCGCATTGGTGTCAACTTAAGGTAAAAAAAGAGACTCCTAGGCGTGGAACGATGGCGAGCGGGGGAAGCAGGGCGAGCAGGAACACTTCAGACAATCGCGTCTATCCTAGAATTAATAGTCATTCTCCAGTTGAGAGTAATCACAGATGGTACAATTTGAACCACTTTCCCGTCTACCCACGAGCCAAGAACTACCCTGCTCCGATGATACCCCTGTGGATAATGAACTCCAAAACCTAATTCCCAACTTACTTCTTTCTATTTTGGCGTTCATCTGGCAAGACCGCCAAGATTGGTTTTTGGGCGTAGATATGGGCATCTACTACCTCTACGAAAACAAACGCCAACCTGCACTCGTACCCGACGGTTTTTTGAGTATCGGTGTACCGAGGCGCTCAAGCGAATCAGGACGACTCAGCTATGTCTTATGGGAAGAAAACAATATTCCTCCTATTCTGGCAATAGAAATTGTCTCCAAAAAATACAACGATGAATATGGAGATAAAAAAGACAAATATACTCAGTTGGGAGTGCTTTACTATGTGATTTACAACCCCAGCCACTGGCAAAGAGATGAACATCAACCCTTTGAGGTGTATCGTTTAGAACAGGGAGAATATATTTTACAAACCGGGGAACCCTACTGGATGCCGGAAGTCGGTTTAGGGATTGGTCGAGGTCAAGGAACCTACGTAGATTGGACAAGGGAATGGTTATTTTGGTACGACGAACAAGGTAATCTTTATCCACAACGGGCAGAACAAGAACGTCAACGGGCAGAACAAGCGCTGCAACAAACCGTAACTCGACTCTTCTCCTTAGGTCTAAGCCTAGAACAAATTGCCACAGCTTGTAATCTTTCCGTAGAAGAAGTCAGAGCTATTCTTGAGTGATATTAGAACATTCGTAGTTCGTAGTAAGGGCTTTAGCCTAAACACCTTATGCCACACCAGGAATCAATGGATTAGAACTATGCAGACAAGCCAAAACTGCGTACACAGGTAGATCACCGACTTCTTGGAGAAGTCGGTGATCTTGCTTACTTTACCTCACTTTTAGCAGCAACCGCCGCCAGTGTAATGCCAGGTGGAATCAGTAATCAGAATATCCTTAGACATCGCTAAGTTAGCGGCTGTTTTATCACACACCGACGCCGGAACACCTTTTTGCAGAACATGACCTGCGTTATCATCAAAAACCTCTTCCTTTCCACTGTAAATCGCCGTTTTTCCCGTGAAAATACAAGCACCATCTTCCGGAATCGGCACTTTGAATGCTACAGAATCTAAACTTTCTAACAGCAATGGCTGATCTAACTTATAATTTTGACAATCCAACAACCGATAAGGACGCCGCGCCCGGATTTCCACTTGACCAAACCCGACATGAACCAAATGTTGAATATACTCGTTGTAGGTCAACGCCCCCGATAAGCACATTGCCCGTAACCGTTCATCTTGGCGTAAATGATCAGGAATCGGACGGGTGGCGATGGGGTCACTCATAATCAAGCGTCCACCAATTTTTAACACCCGATAAGCTTCTTGTAAGGCTTTAGTTAGGTCTTCGGGTTCAAAGATATTAAATAGACAATTTTGAGCGACGACATCAACCGAAGCATCGGGTACAGGGAGATTAAAGGCATCGCCGTCCCGAATGTCAATAAAACTCGGATTAAACCAAGGATTATCGTCAGCCGCACGTTCTAAGTTACGAGTCGCCGCTTCCCGCATCGCCTTGACGGGATCAACAGCAATAATATGACCGGGACGTCGGGAAAAATAGGCAAATTGCAGGGCTTCTAAACCACCACCCACGCCCACATAGAGTACCGTTGGCTCGTTTATCAGTTCCGCCGGATGAACGGTTGTCCCGCAACCATAGTTCATTTCCTGCATTTGCCGGGGAATTCTTAGTCCGGGAAGTTGCAGGGGAGAACTCTGCACACAACATAACCCCACTTGCGGGGTTTGGGCGACTTCACTGTAGAATTCTGCGGTTGTTTCTAGATATGTCATAGTGTTTGTTGTTTGTCATTGGTCTTATGTCCATTAAGATGAACGAAGATCTCCTCGTGTTCTGGTGGGCAATGCCCACCCTACGGTATATCAAGGGTTTTGCCTTGCTTAAGCGGTTGCCATAGCTTCCTCGGCTTCAGGAAGAGGAGGACGCAGACACAGATAAACCAATGACCCAATTAACGGTATTAGGGAAACTGCCCAAAATAGGGTGGGATTATTTAAGCCGCGTCGTGCCATATCATCACCTACCAGTGCTGGGAAAAGCAAACATAATAGGCAAAAGTCCAGGCTCATCACATGGATAAAGCGGCTGGTTTGCCACTGCTGGATAAAGTTTGTCCAATCGCCGTTGAGGATGCCAAATCCTAGTAATACCAAGGTGCCGAGGGTGAGAACAGCACCTAACCAACGGGAATCCAGAATACTCAGGACGATAGTTTTTGAACCGGGAAATTTGGGATTGGGTTGACGCAAGGCGAGATAGGGAAGTAAAGCAAACGCTCCCACACCAAAGGAGGCGGTAGCAAACAGCCACGCGGGGATTTTTTGCCCTCGTCCATCAATAAACACGAAGCAGGCGTATGCTAGCGGTAGTATGCCCATGATGTTGAATAGGGCAATAATTAAGGGATTAATCCCGTCCCAGTTACCTGTGGAAAGATTGGTAATCAGGTCAAAGGTATCGGGTTGCTGGGGAGGCGCAAACAGAAAGGCATAAGCGAGAAAGCTGACCCAGAGTATCCAAAAACCAAGTTGTCTGAGCATAAGTCATGATGTGAAGTGCAAGTCCACCAGGTATCCTGTGCATTATCGCATGAATCTAGTGGGGCGGTTGGCGTTTTGGGTTAATACACCTTTGTCACAAAACCCCAGTAGAGACGCGCCATGGCGCGTCTCTACAATGGTGCCGAACGTCCTAATCGATGTGTCTATTGCTATACTTGGGTTGAAACCCAAGGCTGTTTAACCCGACAACACCAACAGAGCTATGCTAATTAGGGAATTAGCTGTTCGCCTCAAACTCCAATGCTTGCTTTTATGGCAGAAAATTAAACTGTTTGCTCACTACAGACAGGCATTTTATCTGAAACTGATTTGGCTGGAGTTGCTTTGTTTTCCCAGCCCGGTGTTGGGTAAACGGATCAGTTCGCGATCGCTACACTGGAAGTGATCATCCTCTCACCATTAAATTAGATCCCCGACTTCTTCAATCTGAAAGTCGAGATATCCATATGACCACGGATAACTATGACATCGACAACAGCCAAACGCTTCACACTTGAAGACTATCACCGTTTAGCAGAGTTGGGATTTTTCACCGAAGATGACCGAATAGAATTAATTCGTGGAGAAATCATGCAGATGGCAGCAAAAGGAACAGCCCATACCAATTGTTGTCGAGATTTACTCGAAGAACTGGCGGGATTGGTCACATGTCGAGCCAAATTACAATGCCAAGACCCGATTATTTTATCATCCAATAGCGAACCTGAACCCGATTTTGCTATTTTACGGCAACGAGCCGATAATTATCGCTTTTCGCTACCAAAATCTGAGGACGTTTACTTTGTTATCGAAATTGCTGATTCAACGCTCAAGTATGACCGAGAGGTTAAACTTCCACTTTATGCTGAAGCGGGTATTTCTGATTATTGGCTCTTTAACTTAATCGACAATCACCTAGAAGCCTATAGCCAGCCATATCACAAGGATCGGAATAGTTTTGGATACAGCTTAAAGCGAATTATCTTGCCGGATCAGACAATTGAGTTGCCCTACTTTCCAGATTTAATCCTCGATTTAGCCAAAGTCTTTCCTATAATTTAAATCAACTATGGTTTACTGCACTTAATGTTGCCTGCTGTAGGTTTGCTCCACTTAGATTAGCCCTACTGAGATCGGCTGCACTTAGATTTGCCTTTTTTAGAGAGGCTTTCTCTAACTCAACATATTGCAGTGTTACCTGATTAAGGTATGCATTAACGATGAGGTTTTTGACTGGATCAAGATATCAGCTTGAACGAAGGGCGGGTTTTGTGGAGATATTATCGGTGATATCCTGTAGGTTAATGGCTGAAGCTGTCCCAAGCCTAAGAATGCGTGACTGGCAAGGGAGCGGTACGAGTAGCGCGATCGCGAAATCTTGATCCTGTGCTAATTCTAGAAAGGATAGACCCATAAAGACCCGATGCTTAATATTCCCTCCGTCCTAGCACAAGAGCTTTCCCTCTGGGCCCATCAGGTGGAAAATACCCTGTCTCTTTTAGCCGAGGGAGCCACGATTCCCTTTATTTCCCGTTATCGTAAAGAACGAACCGGTTCTCTGGATGAAACCCAAATTCGCGCGATCGCAGAACGCTACGCCTACCTTAGTGAACTAGAAGCACGCAAAGCCACGATTCTGGAGGAGATCGCGTCTCAAGGGAAACTGACGGATGAACTGAAAGCGAAAATCGAGTCCTGTTTCCAGAAAAATGAGTTAGAAGACCTTTACCTCCCTTATCGCCCCAAGCGTCGCACTAGAGCCACCGTTGCGCGGGAAAAAGGATTAGAACCTCTAGCTGAATTTATTAAATCCCTGAATATCCCCACCGCAAAACCCGTCTCCTTAGAAGCAGAAGCCGCCAATTATATTGACGAAGAAAAGGGCGTAAAAACTGCCGCCGATGCACTCAAAGGAGCGTCTGACATCTTGGCGGAAGAAGTCGCCGAAACCGCCGAATTTCGAGCATACCTGCGCGACTATTTAATGAAAAATGGGCGATTTGTCTCCAAGATTAAAGACGATTATCCTGAAGGCAGCACCAAATATGAAATGTACCGCAATTTCCAAATTAAAGCAAAGGATATTGCGCCGCATAATATGTTGGCATTATTTCGGGGAGAGAGTGAGGGAATCTTAACCCTGAATCTGGATTTTGATCAAGAGTTTGTCCAGTCGTATTTAGAATCAGCAACCATTCGCACCAAAATTCCAGAGGTGCGGAAGTTCTATCGGGATCTGATGCATGATGGCTTTAACCGTTTGATGAAAAATTCCCTAATTACGGAAGTGCGGACAGATCGTAAAGCCTATGCAGATTTTGAATCGATTAAAACCTTTGAAACCAATTTGCGAGAACTCCTGCTTTCTCCGCCAGCGGGAATGAAACCTACGTTAGCCATTGATCCGGGATTGCGAACCGGGTGTAAAGTGGCGGTGTTAAATGAAACGGGGAAATTTATGAAATATCAAACGATTTTTCCCCATACCGGAAAACCTACCCAAGCGGCTACAACAGTCAAAACCCTAATCGAAAAATACCAGATCGAATTAATCGCGATCGGCAATGGTACAGCATCCCGTGAAACCGATGAGTTTGTCGGGGATGTGATTAAAACCCTAGATCGGAAACCGATTAGCGTGATTGTAAATGAATCGGGTGCGTCTATCTATTCGGCGAGTGATGTAGCGCGAGAAGAATTTCCGGATCAAGATGTTACCGTGCGGGGGGCGATTAGTATTGGACGCCGTTTACAAGATCCTTTGGCGGAATTGGTGAAAATTGATCCCAAATCCATTGGCGTTGGACAATACCAGCATGATGTGGATCAAAAGTTACTCAGAAAGAAGCTGGATGACACGGTAGAAAGCTGTGTGAACTATGTGGGTGTGGATTTGAATACGGCGTCGAAAGAGTTATTAACTTTTGTGTCTGGTTTAACTCCCACCATTGCCAAAAATATCGTCACCTATCGGAATGAAAATGGCGCATTCCCTAATCGCCGCCGTTTGCTGAAAGTGGCCAAATTAGGACCAAAAGCCTTTGAACAATCCGCCGGATTCCTGAGAATTCGCGGTGGTGATAACCCATTAGACAATACCGCTGTGCATCCGGAGAGTTATCCAGTCGTGGAAGCGATCGCGAAAGATATTGGGGTTCCCCTGAAACAAATCCCTAAAGCCGCTGATCGGCTCAAATCTATTGATTTAAAGAAATATGTGACGGATACCGTTGGCTTACCCACCCTGAAAGACATTATCCGGGAATTAGAAAAGCCGGGACGTGATCCCCGTGCTGAGTTTAAATATGCCACATTTAAGGAAGGCGTGAAGGAAATGTCTGACCTAAAAGTGGGGATGGAGTTAGAAGGAATTGTCACGAATGTGGCTAATTTTGGTGCCTTTGTAGATATTGGCGTGCATCAGGATGGGTTAGTGCATATTTCCCAACTGGCGGATCGATTTGTGGACGATCCCAAAGAAATTGTCAAAGTGGGACAAGTTGTAAATGTGCGGGTTCTTTCTGTGGATGAGAAGTTAAAGCGGATTGGTTTATCCATGCGGGCGGCGCAACAGAGGTAAGCGTCATTTGTCATTTGTCATTTGTCATTTGTCATTTGTAAGTGGGCGGTTGTAGACGCGGAGCGGCTTCCCGTAGGGTAACCGCAGCTACACAAACTTGCACCCGCCTGCGCGGGTTTCCTATCAAGTAGCCCGTAGCCCGTAGGGTGGGTTAGGCGGGTATTCCATTAGGAAAGTAACCGTTTAATCAGGTATCCGCCGTAACCCACCATCGATTGTGACATCCTCCCACACTCAATCAAAGTAAGATGTGTGGGCTTCCTTCGTCGTAATATACGAGATTAAGCTTTGCGATCGCAAACCCCATAATCCATACTCTAGAACCGTGATCAGGAAACATTCCACCGGAACGTCTCTACGGCTGTGATCGCGGACAATCGTTATAATAGGGCAATCTGATCGCAGACGCAATTCCCGTCAGGAACCCCACGGCTATAAGCCGGGGGCTTGAAAAAAGCCCACACCTGACCAGCCTAAGACCTACGAGGTCTACGTTATGTCTAAGAGTTCAAGTTCCTACCTTGGGGTGCGTGCCAGCCCTGAGCTGCTAGAACCGAAAAGTTAAACAGCTTTATAGGGTTAAGGCAGTGCTTTTTGGAAAGTACCGAGACATAACATTGGCGAGGCAAACGTTACCCCTCCAAACGGGAGTTAGGGGCAACCATACCCCAAAAATTAACCCCTATGCGTACAGGTGGAAAACACGAGCTTGCAACTGCCCAAGCGAAAGGTGAATGCAATACATCGAACGTGGTAAGTACATCCAAGGCGGTAGGGGTCCTACAGACGCTTCAAAAGCGCGTCTGTACAAATATCGCAGTCATGTACACGGGAAATGGAGCCGATGCACTTTCAGTAAGAGGAAGTCCTGTCGGACTGCTATTTATGTAAGGAAACGAATTCCTCCCCATACATAAATGGCAGGGGTTTCCATTCGTCCCCTTACCAACCCAATTTTCGATGACCCAGAGCCTAGAACCCAATGTTCTACCTCCTCCGTTCCCGGATCATACCCAACTCCCCGAATCAGATGGCGAATTCGCGAAGAACTTCCAGGAGCATCCCCAAAGCCTTATTCTCACAGACTCCCTCGGACCCATTCTCGAAAGAATTCATCCCGACGGACAATATGCCATTGGACAAGATTGTGGCATCTACTGGCGACAAACAGAACCGCCCGAAAAAGGAGCAGAAGCTCCCGATTGGTTTTATGTCCCTAATGTTCCCCCAAAATTAGACGGTCAAATTCGCCGTTCTTACGTGATCTGGCACGAATTTATCGCGCCAATGATTGCTTTAGAATTTGCCAGTGGCGATGGTTCCGAAGAGCGCGATCGCACGCCATTATCCCGTTCATCCCAAGGAGAAAAAACGAAACCCGGTAAGTTTTGGGTTTATGAGCAGATTCTCCGGATTCCTTACTATGGTATTTTTGAAATCAAGACGAACCAGTTAGAGGTTTATCACTTCGTTAATGGTTCCTACAGCCCGATGAACCCTAATCGGCGAAACCATTATCCCATTGAACCTTTAGGTATAGAATTGGGATTACTCCAAGGAACCTATCAAAATCAAACTCAAATTTGGTTGCGCTGGTGGGATAGTGAGGGGAATTTACTCCTAACTGGAAGTGAGAGAGCTGAACAAGAAAGACACCGGGCTGAACAAGAAAGACACCGGGCTGAACAAGCAGAACTTGCCCGAACAGAAGCTATTCCCAAATTATTTGCTATGGGATTAACCGCCAATCAAATAGCAGAAGCTTTAGGTTTACCGATTGAGGACATTAACTCCATGGGTAATCCACCTAACAGTTAATTTGGCAATGTAGAGGCACTCTAATCTGTAGGGACAATTGATAAATTGCCCCTACTATCCCAATCAAAATTAGGACAGATTTACTCCTAAACCTTTTACCATCTGTCCTAAGCTGTCATGCATTTAAATTGGGTATTAGTAGCGAGCAAGATGCAAAGCCTGCGGCATGGCTTCGCTTAACGCACTACAAGGATTTCGTCATTATTGACATTAAGGTTTAAATGCCGAACAGCTTACTCCCCCAGCTCCCCCAGCTCCCATCACAACACTTATTCAGCAGATCCTAGATTAAGTCTTTGCCGCCGCATCTTGTGATTCTTGCGGGGGTTTAGTCACACCCATGCGAATTTCTGAAGACAGAGACGCCATGCTAAAGCCGCCAAATCGCTTCAAAATGCTTGTCCGTAGCCGTAAGTTAGGACTAGCAAACCACAAACGCTCCTCAGAATACATGGTTTCGTAGTCGGTAATTAAGGTCAGCGCCTGATCATCTCCCATAATATAGCGACCCGCTACCGGGGCTTTCTCCGCATAGCCCATTTCCCGCAATAGCTTCCCTTCATTGGGCTTATCGGGATCAGCAACTGGCACCAGCACCGTTGAGCCTTGATGCTTTTCTTCATCCCAGTCCATTGTGCCATCCCACGTCACTCTGGCACCACAGATCGCTGAATCTGGATCAACCTCATACTGTTGGCATAGCTGAACCACTTCTGGCGCATCAGCCGCGATCATTTCAATCGTAATATTGGATTTACCATTTTCAGCTTGCTTAAATGCCAGATGGTGACTGGTACGCTGCGAAAACCATCGACCAGCACTCTGCTCAAAAAATTCTTTTATATCCATGAAGTCAGACGTTTCACGTTAACAAAGCTTTAATTGATTTTATCGTTCTCCTGGCTTGTTTATGGTTTATTATTGATTGTTCATGACTTCTGGGAAAGCCATGGGCAGAGGTTTAGGCTGGCTTTGTCGCCTCTTGCAAGCGGTTCAGGGAGATAGATGCAGCTTGGGCAACTTGGGAATGGCTGTCTTTTGCCAAGAATTTTAACGCCGACTGGCTTTTGTCCGTGGGTAGGTTCCCCAGGGCTTCAGCTAATCGTTGGCGCACTAACCAATCGGGGGATTGAGCAAAGCGCAGGATATCATCCACGGCTTCTATGGCTTTAATTTCACCCAATGCGGAGATAGCCGCTTGTTGCACCACGATTTCTTCACTATCGAGTGCTTGAGTGAGAACTTGACGGGCGCGGGGATCTTTTATGTTGCCCAATGCGACAGCCGCGCTGAACCGGACTAACCATTGTGTATCTTCATAGAAGGTTCGGACTAATGATTCAAAGGCTCTGGCGTCTTCTAGATATCCTAAGGCGCCGGCGGCATCAGCGCGAATACCATAGTCAGGGTCAGTTTCGAGTAATTTCACCAAAATCGGGTAGCATTCGTCCGTCTGCTTCACCCCTAAGGCAAAGACTGCCATCGATCGCACTTGTAAACTGGGATCATCTAAAACCTTCTTGATTAAAGGCACAGCCTCCTCTGCGGGTACGTTACGGAGGTGGGCTAGCGCCACCATGCGATCGCGGGAGTTAGCACTCTCTAGCTGATCTGAAATTTGCGCTAAGTTAGGATAATCCATCCGCTTCCCCTTATCGTTAAGAAATGTTACATACATTATAGAAAATAGTTTAAGGAAGCGCATTGGTGTGGCATGAGGGGTGTAGGGGCGGGTTTCACGACTATCTTTTCGGTTGCACCCAGATGTAACTAAACCCGCCCCGTCTTTCGCGGATGAATTATTTCCGTCAAGCTGCACTCGTCAATCAAAAATGATTTAATAGATAAAACTAAAGGTCTGTTTCAATCCATCGAACTGGATGCAGTATTGGTTAAGCAAGTCTTTTCCAGATCACCCCCTGCGATCGCGAGAGTTAATCCTTCCATCCTGATACCCTTCTACCCCCTCAACGGAGTAACAACACCGGACAAGGAGACAACCGTACCACTTGCTCAGCCACAGAACCCATCAAAACCCGCTTGACACCTGTGTGTCCGTGGGTAGGCATGACAATTAATTCAATTCCTTTTTCTTTCGCATAGTCCACAATTTCATGACTAGGAGTCCCAATTGAAACCTGATGCTGTACTCCTGCATACCCCAGTTCACTCAGCTTGTTTTTCAGAACAGATTGAGCGTTGTTTTGTCGAGATTCTGAGGTAACCGTTTTCCATATTGTACCGGGATCGACTGCACTCAAAGGCAGTAGAACGTGGATGACATGTAAATGAGATATGTCTTCGACAAACTCTAAAGCCGGAGCAAGTGCTGTAAAGGATATATCCGAGAAATCAGTCGGTACAAGCACATCGTTCTTTTTTAGCCAGCTCATAATTATTAATTGTTAATTGTTCATTTCCGTGTAGCTTGTGTGAATGGAAGCGATTACCCTGAATATTGTGCTGAATTTATCTTTGAAATCAGGGCGGGTTTAGTGACATCTGGACGGCATATAAATGATAGTAGTAAAACCCGCCCCGACAACCGAAAAAACTAAAATTTTGTCGGAATGTATTAGTTTCCAGCTTGGTGGGGATCTTCCAGAGTGGCGAGCTTCTCTGCATAAGTTGGCATTTGCCCCGAACGCAGCCGCTCCATATAATCTTTGATGTCTCCTGCCACCTCATTGGAGAGAAAATAAGCACCAATCAAGTTGGGAAGTGCCATCATCAGCAGGGTTAAATCGCTAAAATCAATCACCGCACCGGGAGTGACAACGGCACCAATAAACACGCAGGCGACAAAAATCAGCTTGTAGATGATAATGGTGCGTTGACCAAAAAGATATTGCCAAGAAATCTCGCCGTAATAACTCCAAGAAATAATCGTGGAGAAAGCAAACAGGAAAATCGCGATCGTGAGCACAATCGGGAACCAGTCACTAACAGTGCCAAAGGCATTCAGTGTCATCTGCGAACCATCGATCGCTTCGCCGGTATCTTGATAGACACCAGTTAGGACAATCATGATTCCAGTCATGTTACAGATGATGATCGTATCAATAAACGGTTCGAGGAGGGCAACAATCCCTTCGCGTACAGGTTCATCAGTCCGAGCTGCTGAGTGCGCGATCGCGGCTGAACCAATTCCCGCTTCATTGGAGAAAGCACTGCGCCGCACCCCTTGCACGATAACGACAATAATACCGCCTTCAATACCGCCTTCAAGCGCTTCTGGGACAAAAGCTTGGCTAATAATTGTCGCGATCGCGGCAGGAACTTGGGGCAAATTCACCACCACAATCCACAGACACCCCAAGATATAAATCACCGCCATAGCTGGCACCAGCAACCCCGTCGTCGAAGCAATTCGCTCAATCCCACCAATAATCACAATCGCGGTTAATACTGCCAAAACCAGACCGACGATCCATCCCTGCATCCCCGGAAATGTACCCACAAAGGCGATGGCGGCTTGGTTAGACTGGAACATATTCGCGCCGCCCATCGAACCAAAAATCGCCAGCACGGAAAAAATAATTCCTAATCCTTTTCCCAGAGGACCAAACCCCATGTTCCTTAACCCGCGAGAGAGCGTATAAGCCGGTCCCCCAGCGACTGTACCATCGGGTCGTTCGATGCGGTATTTTAGTCCTAGGGTACATTCCACTAGCTTAGTCGTCATCCCCAAAAAACCCGCCAGTGTCAGCCAAAACATAGCGCCTGGACCTCCCACCTGGATTGCCACCGCCACGCCAGCAATGTTGCCTAATCCCACCGTTCCCGACAAAGCCGTCGCCAGCGCCTGAAAATGAGAGACTTGTCCCTCTTCCTCTGGGTCATCATACCTACCCCTTACCACATCAATCGCATGTTTAAAGGCACGGAGATTGATAAAGCCCAAGCGAAGCGTAAAGAAAATACCTGCCACAATCAACCACAGCACAATCAGTGGAAAACCACCGATGTCGTAGAAGAGAAACTTAAACAAGACAGCGACGATTGCCGAGAATACACTGTCGATTGCATTCAGGAAACCCTCAGAGGTTTCAGTATCTTGAGCAAGAACTCTAACGGGAAAAAAGAGCAGCAACAAAGTGGCTAGCAATAACGCCGCTAGCTCTCCCCGTCGTTGACGTTTAAGCTGCATCGGGGAAATTGGCTGTTTTTTAGGGTATGTCATCTGTAAATTTGATTGCCAACTCGATATCGATTAGGTTATCCAACCTAGCCGAATTAGACGAAGATTATATCAAAATGATCACGACTTGAACGATAAATAAACAACTTTCGGTCTATCACTGGACTGGGGTTGAGGGTTGATTATGCATGTAGCCAGTCTAGTGCGATCGCTAGTCCCCCCTTTCAAAGCTCACCCTCACTCCAGTCCCTCACCCTTTCAAAGCTATACATTACTCATATCTTTCTTAACATGAATTCCCTTGACAAAAGCAGTAGTTTTGGGGTTTGTATCCTACATTCCGCAGATCCTGACTGAGAGCATTAGGAAGGCATAAAATTTTCACTCCGACAAAATCAATAGGTCTAACAATCCTTGTGTTTATGTTGCTTTTTTGTTCGTTGACTTATCCCTCTCCGGATACAGTCACTAACTGCACAGCTTGAAACATCTGAAATATCCCTCTCATTGTCGGTCTGTCTGTTAATTTTTTGACCTAATTTTTCACCCACTAATTTTACTTAAGTAGGTTGGTGGAAATAAACTTAACTAGATTAAGTTATGTAAACAAGTCTCAAACCCTTACTGTTCCCTGTTCCCTGTTCCCTGTTCCCTAATCTCCACCGCTAACTTTAATTGTGTCCACCTACTTAGCAAGTATTTGGGGCTTTTATTTGTTAAATTTTATCGCCATGAATCCTGTTTAAATATCTGCGGAATGTAGGTTGATATGTTATTAATAAGTTAGGGTGGGTTTTGTTGTTCATTTATTGATGACAAGTTGTTTGAGTGGCTAAACCCGCCCCTACATAATTTATTACTGTTGACTGTTGGCTTTTTATGACGATTACTTCAAACTCCCCCATCCCGTCAGCAACAACTGAGTTTTACAGTTGGCGTAATTATCGTTGTGCTTACGACTATTATCAGCCGAATCAGGCTAGCGATACCCCATTGGTGTTACTGCATCCGATTGGCGTCGGCTTATCAGGTTGGTTTTGGCATCGCTTTTGCCAACAGTGGTATAAAGCAGGATATTCTCAACCCATCTATAATCCTGACTTACTCGGATGTGGTAATAGTGATATGCCCCATGTTGCTTATCATCCTACGGATTGGGCGCAACAGTTAAATTATTTTTTACAGACTATTGTCAAAAAACCTGCCATTATAGTGGTGCAAGGTGCAGAGTTACCCGTAGCCCTTTCTCTAGTCCAGTTGCCAGAGGCATCTAATTATGTTAAAGGACTCGTATTATCGGGTCCACCGTCTTGGGCTGTAATGACCCAGGAAACCTCTAATTTGAAGCACAAACTTGCCTGGAATCTATTTGATTCGCCGTTGGGTCGTTTATTCTATCGCTACGCCCGTCGTCGTCAATTTTTGCGTTCGTTTTCCTCAAAGCAGTTATTTGCTGAACCAGACGATATTGATGAACAATGGTTAGACAGTCTCAGAAAAGGTGCTGCTGATACCGCTAGTCGCCACGCTGTTTTTTCGTTTTTAGCTGGGTTTTGGCGACAAGACTATCAACAGGTTATTGCTTCCATTCAGCAACCGACATTTGTGGTAGTAGGCGAAGAAGCCAGCAGTATCAGTCGCGAGGGTAAATTAGAAACACCAGAGCAACGCTTAGATTACTATATCAAGCATTTGCCCCAAGGTCAGGGGTGTAAAATTCCGGGTCGTAATGTTTTACCTTATGAGTCAACGGCTGCTTTTGTCTCGGTTGTTGCCGATTGGATTAATCCAACAGTAAAGATGTAAGTTAATGATTGTTATAAAAAACCATTTATAGACAAAGAAAATATGAATTCTTTTGTAGGGGCGCAAGGCTTGCGCCCTCCAATACATTATACCTATCCAGGTTAGCCATTCCCTTTACAGCGCTTTCCTCTGCTATGAGGTACAACATCAATCTAGCAGTTTGAGGGATAGCGGGCTAATACTGTACTCCATAAGAGCGCGAAGCGCTGTATAATTAAGTCCGCGCAGGCAAACTGCGTTTTTATAGTTTCGCAAGTTCCAATCGTCAGGGCGAAAAAAAGAGGTTACTGAATAGAGTTTAACGATTCCTTTGGTTTCTATCAACTACAGTTGCGGCACTTACAATTGCCCAAATCCATACAATTAAATATATTGGAATACCAATAATAGCTCCAAATACTGTAAAACCAAGTGCAATAGCAAAGATTGCTAGTACGATCTGGATTATTCCTTGTACTACTTTTCCTACAATTAAAGTGCCTACTCCAGGCAGAAAAATATTGACAATTATTCCTAATAGTTTCATCGTAACTCCCTGATTATAAACCTTAGGGTTCAACTTGAATTACAATCAATAAAACTTAAAGCTTTTTCTCGCTCAAAACCTTCCGTAGAGCCTTGATAGCATTATCAAGTCCTGTTTCGACAATAGTGCCAGTGCCACCTGCATACTTAAGGATATCGCCAGAATTGACAATCACTGCAATACTATCCCCACTGGATACAGTTAACTTAAAAATCTGGGCGTGCTTCATTAAATTTCCGTTTGGCAAGGTATAGTTAGTCGATTCATCACGGGTAGAAACAGCTACAACATCTCTGTAGTGAAATTCATCATCTTGTTCATTCAGAGGAGAACCTTTGATAAAGTTATAATGGCACTGATAGGAACTAAGTCTATGCTCTGTTAAATGTACAACTGTAATCGCATTGATACTAAATCGAATACGACCATCTTTACCCTTCTTGCAAGCTAACTCTTTAGTGTCAATCCCATTGGTTTCCCATAGAATAGGACCGCGAATAGAAATAGACTCTCTGATTAATTCAGATTCATCTATATTGAGACGTTGAAGTGAGCGTTTTTTAAGAGATTCAATATCATTGATTAACCAAGCATCAATCGTCTGATCACCAGGCGCATCAAACAAAGGCTTGACTTCTATGAATAACCATATTCCTCCCGCCAGCAAAAAAATTAATCCTATTGAAGATTGTGTTGATATAATTAAACCAATTACAATCAGTATGATGGGCCACTTTAACTTAGGCTTAGCGAAATAATTTTTAATTCGTCTCCTTTTATCATCTTCTGAACTATTTTGAAATGCATTCATCGCTATTATCTCCCTTTAGACAAGGTTTTGAACAAGTAGTGCATACAATTGGTTGTCAAACATTGGCAATTTTTGTAATAAGGCAATCAACCTATTTATATTCGTGTTGCAAGAGAGAGCAGTCGTGATAATATCATTAGCAGATGGTGGTGGATAATTCGTTATTCTATTACCATTGAAATAGTCATCTCGAACAAGAGCGCGAAACCACAGAACAGTACCATCTGAGTCTCCCATAGCAGTCGCGGCGTTGAGCAGTTGATCGATTTCTTCCACTTCACTACGGTTTAAAATCTTTGGTCGCTTTCCTTTCAGGAGTGCTATTGCTAGGTAATAGTAGGCATCACTGCTTGCATGACCTGTTTCAATAGCGGCTCTAAACACATTGATCGCCTGCTGATAGGCTTTTGCTTCCATCAACTTAATCCCCTGATTCAACAAAATAGTTGGATCAGACTTAGAATGGCTTTGAATATTTACATTAAACTGCCTATTAACCCTCTGATTTCGCTGGTCATAGTTTGTCATAATCCTTCGCCACAATCTAGTTACAAAAAAGATTGTTGGGTTCTTAGAAGAACGTTTGAACCAGTTCAGCAACTTTCATTAAAGCTGTGACAAGACCACCCGCTCCAGCGACTCCCTTTATCAGATTCTTTGCTGTATTGATGTGGTTCAATATAACGTTTTTACTGGGTTCAGGCTTGTTGGCTTGCTGAACAACCTTCGTAATGTGGTAATTGACATCTGTAGCTAGTTCAGCATCGATAACCTCGGCATCTCTTGCTTTCGTTATCTCGTCCTTAATCTTCTCTAATTCACCAACAAGATCAGCGCGGTTTTCAACAGCACTTAAGTTTATGTTGCCAGCAGCGTTGTACTGATAAGTTACCTTTTGACCACGCTGGTCGAAAACTGACATATCCCTGTCTCCTAGTTGCTATTGGCTAGCGATCGCTTAGTTTTTCTTGAGAACTCTGAGTATAATTACTATCCAACCCAAGAAATTAGGCGTTTTTACTTATCATAAACTACTTATGCTTAGTAATTAACTGATAAACGTCAGTAATTACGCTAGAATCACATCAGGAATTTAGAGTGCTTCAACTATGACATCCACCGATGAGCAGTTTACCCAGGCGTCAAACCACTGGGACTTGGACACACTGTATACAGACCTCGCTTCGGCTAAATGCAAACGTCTGACACCCGTTGAGAAGCTACATTTGCGGGGTTTGCTTTGCGGTTATAGTCCGACGGAAATAGCCGAAAAGCTGGGTAAGAATGTTAAGGGAGTGGAAACCGATCTTTGTGCCACTTTGTATCGATATGTTAAAAGTTTGGTAAACAAATGTAATGAAAAAATAGAAAATTGGAGAAATATTACAGAATGGCTTGAGGAGGCAGGCTATAAAGCTCAACCACCTGCTGATATAGCCGTCAGTGATTTGTTGCCGGAAAAGAGCGTAGTTAATATCAGTAATATTAGTGGTAATGGTGCGTTACGCTACGCTAACGCACCCTACAGATTTTCTGGACATAATGTTCTTTTTCCCGCCTTTAATTGCATGAGGTTTCTCACCACAGGTGATGGATTCCGTCGTTGTTCTTGCCTCCTTTTTTGTCCCCACTCTAACCAATGGGTGAGAATATTGAAATAGTCTTCAAGTTGCATCGTTGGCTCTTTTTATTCAAACTTAAAACTAAGATGTAGCAGGCTACGTCTCTACAATCAAAACTCTTTTATGATTTATCCAACTTAAAGACTTAGGGCTGGTTTAACGACTCCTTTGATAATCTAGTCCGCGCAGGCGGACTTGGTTTGTGTAGTAGCGATTTTAATCGCCTACTTTCCTTATACAAAATCGGGGTTAACGACTCCTTTTATAATCCAGTCCGCGCAGGCGGACTTGGTTTGTGTAGCAGCGATTTTAATCGCCTACTTTTCTCTTTTCTCAATCGAACCGCCAATTAAACGGTAGACGCGCATAAATCCCTTTTGGATCATTCAGCGCCTGTAACATAGCTAAATCCTCTTTCAATTTCATAAACTCTGCCATTAATGGATCAGTCTGTTGCGTTTTATTACTATCATTTCCTACAAATTCTTGAATCAGCCGTTCTTCTAAGCTTTGGAAACGAGGATATTCTTCTAATTTCCAATCTTTACCTAAATTTGCCTCTTTAACCGCATATTCAATTGCATCATCGAGTCCACCAATTTCATCGACTAATCCCAACTGTTTCGCATCAATACCTGACCACACTCGCCCTTGAGCAATTTGAGCAACTTTATCTTTGGGTAACTTACGGGACTCAGCCACTTTGTCCAAGAATTTAGAGTAAACTTGATTCACTATGTTTTGAATCAGGGCTAACTCTTGGGGGGTTTTGGGACGAGAAACGGTTTGGGTATCTGCGAAACGTCCCGTTTTGACGACATCCCACGTAATCCCATTCTCGTTGGCGATTTGCTGGACATTCATCAGTAATCCAAACACACCAATCGAACCGGTTACTGTATTGGGTTCGGCAAAAATCCGGTTACCATAGGTGGAAATCCAATATCCCCCCGATGCAGCAATATCTCCCATGGAAATAATGACAGGTTTGGAGTCGCGGGTGAGTTTAACTTCCCGTTGAATAATCTCGGACGCCGTAGCACTACCTCCCGGACTATTCACTCGTAAGACGACAGCTTTTACTGAATCATCAAGGCGCAATTTCCGCATTTGTGCGGCAAAGGATTCCCCTCCCACCTCTTGGACACTTCCTTCACCATCAACAATTTCACCACTGGCATAAAGGACGGCAATTTTATTTTTAGAAGCCTGTTGATGTCTAGGTTTATCGGCAATGTCGGCATAGGTAGATATCCGAATCTGACGAAAGGATTTCTCGGTTTCACGTTCACCCGTGAGTTCCTGAAGTTGAGCGATGACTTCATCGTAATACCCCACTTTATCGACTAAGCGGCGTCCGATCGCATCCGAGGCTAAGACAATACCTTGATTATCCGCGATCGCTTGTAACTCTTGGGGCGTTACTTGACGACTTTTCCCCACCGTTGTCCGAAATTCTGACCACAAATCCTCTAGTAACGCTTGCATCTGCTGTCGGTTTTCTGGACTCAATTCGGTCAGAACAAAGGGTTCTACGGCTGACTTATATTTACCCACCCGAATTACCTGAATCCCAATGCCAAATTTTTCTAAAGCCCCCGTGAAAAACATGGGTTGAGAACTAAAACCATTCATTTCCAGGCTGCCCATGGGATTGAGGATCATTGTATCTGCGATTGAACTCAGATAATATTCTCCTTCTCCTGAATCCACATCATAAGCAATAATTTTTTTGCCGCTTTCTTTGAACCGTTCTAATGCTTCTCGGACTTCTTTTAGCGTGGCAAACCCAGTCCCACTACTGGTGCTTGTCTGTGATCCATCCAGGTAAAGTGCCACAATTCGTGAATCCTCAGCCGCTGCGTTTAAGCTATCGACAACTGTGCGTAATGTAATCGTGTCGGTTTCTTCTCCAGATAGTGCTTCTTCAATCGCTCGACTGGTGCTGGATGTTGGATCGGTATCCCGAACCGTTAAGGATAAATCAAAAACCAGTACTGATTTATCTTTGACTTGGGGTCCAGTATCTCTGGATGCGGCTGTGATAATTAAACTGATGAGTCCAACTGTACCGATGCCAAAAAATAAGGTAAAACCTAGTAGGCTACCCAACATACTGGCAAGGGTTTGGGTAATAAATTTACGCATTTTTGGGGTTATCCGTTATTCTTTATCTGTTGTTTATGTTTAGTTGTTGTCTGAAGCGTTTCCAATGGATTTATGATAAGAGTTTAACAGAGAGTCAAGTTTCCTAGTTCGTAGATTGAGTTGATTAATGGGTTGCTCCGTTATAGGCTTTCCTGTATGGACTTGTTTTAACCAGCGCTGAGTGTCAGACTAAGAAACTATAGCTATCCTGACGGACAACTGCCTCTATCCTAACTTGAATGGTACTGAATTAAGGCTGGTGGGTTTCGACTTCGCTCAACCCACCCTACGGTACATCAAGGGTTACGGTGATCCAAAAAGGCTTAAATTAGCAACATTCATCCTAACTTGAATGTCGCTGAATTTAGAGTTTGTAGTAAGCGCTGTCATCGCTGATGGCACGCTTCGTGCCTACTACAAGCATTCATCCTAACTTCTTTAAGGCGTCAGATTGCCTGATTTGAGACAGATTGGCATTTCCTGTACAGAAAAGTACAGTAGTTATTTCCGCGATTAATAATTCGACGAGTTCATCCACCGCCTCTGTAGACTCGGATGCGGCTTGGAGAAAGGGAAATGCTAATCCAGCTAAATCTGCACCCAGCGCGATCGCTTTGGCAACCTCTAACCCATTGCGTAATCCACCGGAAGCGATTAGGGGAACATCAGGGGCAATGTCTCGAATACTGGTGATACAATCTGCTGTGGGTAATCCCCAGTCGGCAAAGGTTTGTCCTAAACGACGTTGCTTGAGATTTAAGGCTCGTTCACTTTCAACTTTTGCCCAAGATGTTCCCCCTGCACCTGCGACATCAATGGCGCTAACACCAGCGTCGAGGAGTTTCTGTGTCATGGGGGCTGAGATGCCATTGCCGACTTCTTTGGCAATCACAGGTACAGGCAACTTGCAGCACAATTTGTGTATTTTGTCAAGTAAGCCGCGAAAGTTTGTATCTCCGTTCGTCTGAATACATTCCTGTAAAGGATTGAGATGCAAGATTAAGGCATCGGCGGCTAAAAGTTCCACCACGCGCAAGCATTCATCCAAGCCGTAACTGTAATTAAGTTGAACTGCACCCAAATTCGCCAATAACAGGATATCCGGTGCTAGCGATCGCACGGCAAAGGTATCCGCCACTTGGGGATTCTCCACGGCGACTCGCTGGGAACCCACACCCATAGCTAATTGATACGTTTGGGCAATTTCAGCCAGACGAAAATTAATCGTTTGCGCCTGTTGGGTTCCCCCAGTCATGGAGGATATTAGCAAGGGTGCGCCTAAGGTTTTACCCAGAAACTCGGTAGAGAGATCAATTTCATGGCGGTCAATTTCCGGTAAACAACAGTGGGTAAAGCGATAGCGTTCTAATCCATTGGTGATTTGATTAAACTGCACATCTTCATTGAGACAAATTCTGATGTGATCGGCTTTGCGCGTTTGGGTTTCTGTCATCGTGCTGGAAAATGAGAATAGGGTAGGAGAGCAGAGTTGGCAGTAGGTTTCAGCAAACGATACACTAGAAGACTTTGATTAACTCCACAGCATCTCGTCCATCAAAATCTTGCAGGTAAACTTTAACTTGTTCATCTCTAGAGGTGGGTAGCTGTTTGCCTGTAAAGTCGGGACATATCGGTAACTCCCGATGTCCGCGATCGACCAGAACTAATAACTGAATCACTTCAGGTCTACCGTATTCATTCACCGCATTTAGGGCGGCGCGAATCGTGCGCCCACTATAGATAACATCATCAACCAATACCACAATTTTGCCAGAAAGATCGCAGGAAATCTCGGTTTTCGCTGGGGTACGGACGCCAATCTGATCCAAATCATCGCGGTAGAAGGTAATATCGATCGCGCCTACCGCTACTGATTTCTGTTCTAACATTTCAATTTGCCGCCCTAGCAGCTTGGCGAGGGGAACCCCGCGAGTATAAATGCCTAAAAGAACAAGTTTAGACACATCTCCGGCGCGTTCAATCACCTCAGATGCCAAACGAGTGACAGTGCGGCGCAGTTCTTCAGGGGAGAGAATTTCAATAGTTTGAGTTGGCATTCTCGTTGCTGGTTTGATAGCGGATGGGATAGGACTAGGGGAGAGAATTAGGGATATTCTCTAGAGGGAGTGGCTGACTGTTCACGGCATATAGTTTGGAGTAGGGGCGGGTTTAGGGACTAATATAAATTGTTGTTCCGAGTTGGGTGGCAAAACCCGCCCTTTGTTTAAGTTTGGGGTTTTGTCTTTCCGAGTTGGGTGGCAAAACCCGCCCTTTGTTTAAGTTTGGGGTTTTGTCTTTCCGAGTTGGGTGGCAAAACCCGCCCTTTGTTTAAGTTTGGGGTTTTGTCTTTCCGAGTTAGGTGGCAAAACCCGCCCTTTGTTTAAGTTTGAGGTTTGAGGTATGACCCTTCGCTTCGCTAGTGGAGAATCTGGTTTTGATGCCATATATATAAGGATGGGAATAAATGAGAAATCTCAAGTATTGCGATCGCGATGACCAGCCAAATCAAACAGCAGTATCGGGTCAACTGTAACCCTTGGTCAATTTTGGTCGGTGTAATTGGCTCAACCGGATCACCTAAAAGGGGTTTATATTTGGCAACTCCCTGATACCAGTTGGTTCCCCCCAGTTGTACGCCCAGAATAGCAGCATAAGCGCATTCACTCCAACCGGAATTGGGACTAGGATCGCTGGTTGCATCTCGGCAACATAAACTCCACACTTTTTGGGGTTTTCCTGACAAAAGCGCTAAGGTTATTACCGTGAGCCGACAGGGTAGCCAGGTTAAGTAATCCTCAAGTTTAGCACTGAACCACCCTAAATCTGTATAAGGTTCGCGTCGATAACCAATCATTGAATCGAGAGTGCTAGCCGCTTTATAGGCTAAAGCCAAGGGAGCGCTACCCACTATCGGAAAAAACGCGCCAATAATAGCATAGAATAAGGGGGCTGTAACACCATCCGTGGCATTTTCGGCGATGGTCTCTAGAACCGCCCGAAACATTTCAGGTGCTGTCAATTTTTCTGTATCTCGACCCACATATTGACGCAAACGAGAACGCGCTGGCTCTAACTTTCCATCAGTTAGCGGTTGTACCACATCATCAGCCGCGTTTCGCAAACTGCGACCGGCAAAACAGCTTGCCAGCAGAATACTTTCAACCCCAATCCCTACCCAAGGATGAAACCAGTTTGCTGCCAACACGATGAACCATCCTGCCATTCCACTACCGATAATTAATCCTAACCCCAATCCAATTCCGGCGAGGCGGCGTTCCCATGGACGATAAAGAGTGTGAATTATCCATTGGCTAAAGTGAGAAATCAGCCAACCCATGACTTGGACGGGATGAAGCCAACCCCAAGGATCACCTATCCAGTAATCTAGACTGGCGGCAAGTAACAAAACAATGACACTTCTAGTCAATCTTGTTGCCTTTGAGCGTATCTATATTATCTTCCCAATTCGCACCATCAAACGGCACTCTGGCAAATCGAGACAGGATATCACCATCGAGACAACGCAGGTTAACATCAATCGACTGGGGATGAGAACGGGGGCGATAAAAGGGGTGAATCCCACAAATACGGCAGAATGTATGTTTAGCGGTATGGGTATTAAACGTATAAGTTGTTAAAACCTCAGCCCCACTCAATAGAGTAAACCGTTCCGGGGGTACAATTAGGTGGATAAAGCCTTTTTTGCGACAAATTGAACAATTGCAATCGATTGCCTCGTGCTGGTCAACTGTCACACGGAAACGGACAGAACCACAGTGACAGCCACCTTGATAGGTAATCAGTTGATTCATCATGGTCATTCCCGATCAAAGTCTCTATTAAATCACAAAACTGGCTTGTTCGCCTTGAGCCGCTTGCCAACTTCGAGCATCATAGTAAAGATCGGCAAGGGTTATGCTATATAGGGCATCTTTCAGTTTTTCATGAAGTCGATGCCACAAGGTTAAAGTTACCCAGTCTTCGGCTTTAGTGGCATCTGCCTGGTGGTGGTGTAACGGTTCGATTGTTTCACCAACGGCTTCTAAAATCTGACCCAGAGAAATTTTTGAAGGTTTGCGAGCTAATTGATAGCCACCTTGAGAACCCCGTACTGAATTCACTAAATTAGCACGACGCATTTCAATCAGTAGTTTCTCTAAATAGGGTGCGGGTAGATCTTGGCGCTGGGCAATCATTTTAACGGATGTTGGTCCATAACCGGGCTGTAGGCTGAGATCAAGGAGCGCTTTAACACTATAATGTCCGCGAGTTGTCAACTTCATAGGGATTGTAATCTCTCCTAGCTTGGAGTTGGTTTGAAGCTGGAGTCTAATTCAGCCAGTTTCCGGTTGGGTTGTACAGGGTTAAGAGTTGAACGGTTTTTTTTATTGACGTCCCCGGAAGGTTGTACTGTCAACTATAAACAGGTGGGTTTTTCCTGAAGCCTGATAACGCCTCCCATCAATCCTGAGTTTTGCACATCATTGGTTTTTGTTGCTGACTCGATCAACTGGAAACGCCCCATCTTATCGCTGCGTATCCATGGCTGACACGTTCTCCAGTCGGCGGTTGATTTGTTAAACAGATAAATTCAACAAATATAAGCAACCAAGTTGACAGTATCCATGTAATATAGTTCTATAGAGGATGATACATAACCAAGATTTTGTTATCTTGGTTATGTATCAGTATAGCGAAATCGCTACCTGAAACCTCACTGTTTAGGTTTAGATTCAAGTTGATGGCTAAAAAGAAAAAAATGGAGTCCAAGATGGAACCCTTAGAGGGTCAAGCACTGCTTGAGAAAGTTAGAGAGCTAGGTAACCTCAGCAAAGAAGCAAAAGCTAGAGCCTGTGGCTACTACACCGTAACTAAAAACGATGTAGAGCGCGTCAATATGATGAAATTCCTGAATGCGCTGATTGACGCTGAGGGTATTGAATTAGATAGCAAAGCCAATGGCAATGGACGTGGGGGTAGGAGCGCGAGCTATCGCATCTCTGTGCAATCTAACGGTAATCTGCTTATTGGTTCTGCTTATACGAAACAGATGGGTTTACAACCTGGGGATGAATTTGAAATCACCTTAGGTCGTAAGCACATTCATCTCAAGCAACTTGGCGCAGAAGAGGAAATTGATGAGTAAGACTCAGGCGATGGCTAAGGAAAAGCTAAAAGCCTAAAGAGGCTGATTGTTTACCAGCATTTCAATTGTCTTGAGTTACAGTATCAACAACGGATAAGTCCGCGTTCCAACCTGATGGTTGGGCGATAGGATTTTTATTAGAGTTGGCAAAAAAGACCCCCGTTAGAATCCAGAAGATTTAGCGGGGGATACATCCTGCTATTCATTGAAATGGCTAAGAGAAATGGCTAAGACACAATCCAATGGGGAGAGGTCATCAACAATAACAGAGACACATACATTCCCCAAAACAAAATGAAAATAAATTGTAGGTCGCGTCGAGCCACGAGGATAGCCGCGATCGCGAAGGTTAAGGCGAGGGAGCTAGAAACGACAGGTAAAAGGTTTCCAGAGGCTTCTAGTAGGAAATAAACAGTAGCGGCGATTGCCCCTAAAGACATGAGACTCAATCCCAAGATCCAGAGACGAGGATAAGACTGAGAGCGGGGCGAATTCCACACGGCGGCAAGTTGAGCGCCACCCGCTAGGGCTAAAGCGGGGTAGATTGGTAAACTATACGTTGATAAGGGAGACCCGATTAGACAAACGGCTCCCCCATAAACACCCGTCCAAACCAATACGAATTTTGCCCAACCCCAATTGCGATGAGTCCACGCCAACCCTAATCCATAAGACGCAAAGAGTAACCAAGGAACCGAGATTTTTAAGAACTCCAATAGGTAATCGTAATAGCCAGTAAGAGTCCTGGTAATCTTGACAGAATGCCCAAAGGGTTGTATAGATTCTTGGATCAGATTGGCAGTGAGAAATGCTTGACCCTCAATCCAGGGTAGAGTGTACCAAACCAATCCGGGGATGATACCTAATATCCAACCCAACCACCAATAGCCAGATCTGAGCAGTCTCGGCGTATCCCAGGCAATAAAAATCAAACCGATTGCAAGCATTAGCAATCCTAGTCCAATTCCCTGAGTCAGACAAATTAAAGCGAATCCAATACCGGCTGTCAATGACCAACGCAAATCACGACGCGATCGCAACAGGCATACCATCATTAGCATGACGAAGCATAACACCGCACTATCCGCGATCGCGAGACGTCCATACTGCACCACAGGTAATACAGTTAAATAAATGAAGCTCGAAAAAAGCGCATTTTGACGAGAGGGGAAAATTTCTCGACCGATTCCATAGAAAAGGGGAACAGACAGAGCGCTCAGAAGGGCAGTCGGGAAGCGTGTGATCCAGGTGCTATCATTCCCTGTCTTATAAGCCAAAGCAATTAGCCAATACAGTAACGGTGGATCTTCAACATACGATTTGTCCCCAAACGTTGGATAAAACCATTGCCAAGATGCCAAAGGCGTGGTAGTTAATTCACCAGCGACCTGATTGATCGTTTGTTCACCCCCATTTAACAGAGGTGGGCTATCCAGATTTAGGCAAAATAAGAGCAAAGCGGCTAAGAGTAAGCCGAACATCCACATCCGCTCAATCCAACGTTGAGTTTTGCGAATTCGACTCTCTGAGCGTCCCGAAATAAATGTTTGACGATTCATCTTTAAACGAACAAGTTAGAGTGCTGCTGGTCGCCAGTTGTTCACCTTGCTGCCATCCAACAGGTTGCCATTGCCTTCACCGTGACTCAACCCGTGGCGCGACCTAATCAAACGGTGACTTTTCAATTATGACTTTTCAGTTAAAAATAAAAAACTCTGACTACCCCGCTCAGCGTAACTTTAGGAATAACTATCGTCGTGATCAAGTCAGCTCAACCTGCTTCAGAGCGACAAGTCCACCAAAAACTGACTTGCTTCTATAGCGCTACGCGAAGCGTGAATAGGGAATAGGCAATAGTGAAGATAAAAGCTTACCTGACAAGGGATTGAGCGATTTGAATTTTTCTTGATATCTCCTAACTAGAGTGCGTAGTGCTATAGATAGACGTAGCCGCGTTAGGATCAATGTTAGCGTCACACCCGACGGGTTAACCGAATCACTCCTGCCGCTTATTCACAGTAATATAGTTAGGCTTTATCAACTCAACTTGATCATTTTGTTAAATAGAGCCAATCATCAGGCATCTAGAACTCAGTCGATCACCTGCGACAAGCATACCTATGGAAGGATCTTTTGAATTAACCCTACAAATGGTCATCGCTGTCTGTGCTGGAATCAGCGCTCAGGTGATTGCCGAGTACCTAAAAGTCCCCAGCATCGTCTTCCTGCTAATCTTCGGCGTGTCCCTCGGCTCCGATGGCTTAGGATTATTACATCCCCAAGAACTGGGAGTAGGTTTGGAAGTCATTGTTGCCTTATCCGTCGCCGTAATTCTGTTTGAGGGAGGACTTAACCTCAACCTGCGCGACTTAGGCAAAGTATCCGGTTCTCTGAGAAACCTTGTCACCCTGGGAACGCTGATTACCCTGCTAGGCGGTGGGATGGCAGCCCATTGGTTAGGAGAATTTCCCTGGTCGATTGCCTTTCTCTATGCGGCTCTCGTGGTTGTGACCGGTCCGACGGTCATTGGTCCACTGCTCAAACAAGTGAAAGTAGACCGACGAGTTTCTGCCCTTTTAGAAGGAGAAGGGGTGTTAATTGACCCAGTGGGGGCGATTCTATCCGTTGTTGTCCTCGATACCATTCTCAACAGCGAGGCGGGAGCCTCTGCTGCCATTGTCGGTCTAGGGTTACGCCTCGGTATTGGTGGTGTCATTGGTGGTATCGGTGGCTGGCTGCTGGGTTTATTTCTCAAACGAGCCGATTTTCTTTCAGAAGACTTGAAAAACCTGGTGGTGCTAGCCGGGATGTGGGGCTTATTTGGCTTGGCACAAACAATTCGCTCGGAATCCGGATTAATGGCAACCGTAGTCGCCGGAATCGTTGTCGGTGCCTCTTCTTTACCCGAAGAACGACTGTTGCGACGGTTTAAAGGACAATTAACGGTGCTTGGGGTTTCCGTACTCTTCGTTCTCCTCTCCGCCGATTTGTCCATTGACAGTGTTTTCGCCTTAGGGTGGGGCAGTATCTTCACCGTTTTGGCATTAATGACAGTGGTGCGCCCGGTGAGTGTTAGCTTATGTACCTGGAATAGCGGCTTAAATTGGCGACAAAAAATCTTTTTATCCTGGATTGCGCCCAAAGGGATTGTCAGTGCTTCCGTCGCCTCCTTATTTGCGATTCTTCTCACCGAACGCGGGATTAATGGGGGAGATTCGATTAAAGCCCTGGTCTTCCTAACGATTATGCTGACGGTATTTTTACAAGGGTTAACGGCGCGTTGGGTTGCCCAATGGCTACAACTGAATCCCCAGGAAAAAGCAACAGGTGCAGTCATTGTGGGCTGTAATCCTTTGAGTCGTCTGATTGCCCGTTTGTTTCAAGAACAGGGAGAAGAGGTTGTCCTCATCGACACTGATCCCGAAGCCTGCGAAAAAGCCGAGGAGGAAAATCTGCGGGTGTTCCAAAGCAGTGGTTTAGATGTTGAGGTTTTAGAAGAAGCTGGGATTGAATCGGTGGGTACATTTCTGGCAATGACCAATAATGGGGAAGTGAACCTAGTCTTAGCGCAACGCGCCGTGGAAGAGTTTGCTCCGCCGCGAGTGGTTGCTGTATTTCCCCGTGATCCCCAAGCCAATACGACGAATAATAAAACGAAAGTCAATCAAGCCTTTGTTTCTCAACTGCCGATTAAGACGTGGAATAAGTATATTGTTGAGGGGCAAGTCAAGTTAGGTACAACCACGCTAAAAGAGTTGGGATTGGCATTTCAGCGAGCGCATTTACAAGCGTTGATTCGGGCGGGGGAACTGGTTCCCTTATTAATCGAACGCCAAGGGAATTTACAAGTAGCTAGCGCGAATGAAACTTGGCAGGCTGAGGATCAAATTATTTATCTGCTACATGATCCTAGACCTAAACTCTTGAAACGCTTATCTGGTGGCAGTTCGTCCTCCCGGCTGGCGGTAGAAAAGTTGCCAGAGGTTGAGGAGATTCCGATTTCCGAGCCTGTGGAAGAGAAAGCGGTTAAAGAAATTGCGAATAAACCGAAGGTGGAAAAAGAGGCGAAGGTTGAAGGGTAAAGATCGTCATTTGTCATTCGTCATTCGTCATTCGTCATTTGTCCTTTGTAAGGGTTTGAGGACTATTTACCCTAAATAGGAAATCCACGATTTCATGGGTTCCGGCGAACCATACCAAAGTCCTTGTCTTCGTGGTGAATGCAGTACCCCTTCTAAGGTGAGATTCACCGCCCCCTCTAAATGAGCCGCTTCAATCGGAGTAATCCCGTCTCCCCAACAATTGCCGATTCCACAGGTTTGCTGATAACTGTTATAGGCTAACCACTGACCTAAGCGTCGTTGACCATAGATCGCTTTACCCGCGACACAGATATATTTAACTTGGGGATAAAATGCCCCCGGATAGTTCATTGCCACGAAATCTAAGTTACGTTTTGTCCAGCGCTCTTGGCTCGTATGAGGTGTCCCTAATGTTACCAGTGTGGCAATGGTTGGATGAGCATTCCATAATCTGGAAACTGAGGATGTCAAATCACCATGAATATCGTAGGGTTTTTCACCCAGGTAGATTCGGGCAATCCAGCCTCCGGCAGAATGACCAATTAGATTAACCTGAGTGGCGTTATAATCTGTCATCACCTGTTTCACGGTTTGGTCGAGTTGTCGTAAAATGGGCGAGACTGAGCGACCGCCGATGGTGGGAATCCAATCGCCTTGTCGTAGCGGTACAGTAACGGTAGGAAACCCCAATTGATTTAACGCGGTTTCTAATCCTCGATATTCAGTTGCCCCGGCAAAAAAACCCGGTAAAATAACGGTCGGTAGTAGCATTTGGGATGGGAAATTTTTGAGTCATTAATTAAACGTAACAAATAATCATGGGGCAAGTTGGCACGCTTTACGGTCTGAGTGTGGGTTCAGGCGATCGCGAATTAATTACGCTTAAAGCCCTACGTATCCTCAAACAAGCACCCGTAGTGGCGTTTCCGGCGGGAGTAAGGGGAAAATTGGGTATGGCACAGCAGATTGTCGGGCAATGGTTAGATGCTCAACAGGTTCAATTGCCTTTAACATTTCCTTACGTGCAAGACCAAGACATTCTTACCCAAGCGTGGAATGAAGCCGCCGAACAGGTTTGGCATTATCTAAAGGTAGGGCAAGATGTGGCGTTTGTTTGTGAAGGGGATATCAGTTTTTACAGCACATTCACGTATTTGGCGCAAACCTTACAACAGCAGCAATCCAGCGCCGTAGTACAAATGATTCCTGGCGTCTGTTCACCCATGGCAGCCGCCTCAGTGCTAGGATTACCGCTAACGGTGCAGCGCGATCGCTTGGTGGTGCTGCCAGCTCTCTATAATGTAAAGGAACTGGAAACAATTTTAGACTGGGCGGATGTCATAGTCCTGATGAAAGTAAGTTCGGTGTATGAACAGGTTTGGCAGGTGTTGCATCACCGTCAATTATTGGACACCGCCTGGGTAGTCGAACGCGCTACCCTACCGGATCAAGTGATTTATCACGATTTACGCGATCGCCCGACCCTAAAATTACCCTACTTTTCCATCATGGTTGTCAATGTTACTCAATCCCTGAGTTCAATTAGACTCTAGATTATTTTTATTAAAACGAATAGAATTCCCGACAACCCCGCAACGGAGAGAATGATAACGGCTATAGCGCTTCGCGCTGGTATATTTACAAATTCAGAAATGGATGCTTGATCAGGTGAGCTTTAGAACATTTGTACTGTAACTACGCGAGAGCGAACTGCTATATGTCTAATCTCTTATTTAAAACGGTTTCCGAGAAACTCAATCAGCCAACCGGAATCGCGGTTATGGCATCGGTGGGTATTCATGTCATCTTGGGGCTCACCTTACCCTTTTATGTCCCCGTTTTTTCCAATGAAGCGCCACCGACGCGGCGAACTGTACAAATGTTGGAATTAAGCGAAGCCGATTTGAGTCGCCTACCCGATTTATCGGTGCCAACGATTCCCCCGTATATTTATCAGCAGACACCATTACAATCGCCATTCCCACCGCTTCCCTCTCTCCCCTCTCCCCTTCCCCAAGAGTCTTTACCCCTCGACGGCACCATCTCGGTGGCTCCTCCTTCACAATCGTTAAAAATTCCGTCATCGTCTTCGACTCGGAAACGAACCCGAACCCGAATCTCCCTGAATCAACCGAGTACTCCATTTCCATCCATGAGGAGAAATCTAGGAAGCCCAGTTTTTCCTAGCCAACTTCCGCCACCGCCTCCCCGAGGAATAAGGAATCCTGAATTATCATCCTTATTAGGAGGATTAGAGTCTCAGACTAGTATTGATGATCGTCTGTTAGCGCCGTTGCGCGATCGCAACTCAGCCTTGTTGACGACTCCCCACTCTAAACCACCGGAAGATCCCAAAGACAAAAAGCTAGTTGCTCTCAATCCAGATACCGCTCCCTCCGCTAATGAAGATGAGCCAACGCCAAATCCGGAAGAATCCGCATCAGAATCCGATCATCCCATCGCTGATAAACCGAAGCCTAACCAAGCCGAAAATAGCACTGGCGCTCAAGCCGATAAAGTAGAACCTCCGCCTGTACTCCAAAGAACATTGGTTGCTTCCTATCCCCAAGCCGCTTGCCAGAAGCAGCTTAACGGCACAGCCATGTATAGTGTCGTTGTCGGCGCTGATGGCAAACCGACGAATTTACAAATGATTCGACAGGCAGGTGATCCCATTCTCGATCAAAAAGCACAGGAGCAAATTAACGCTCAGCGTTTTCTAAATCGCACGGAACAGCCGCAGGAATACCGGGTATCTGTCCAGTTTTCCGGTCAAGAAAAAGTTTGCCCGAAGCCAACACCTCCAGAAGCCTCGAATCAGAATCCGGAGCGTTCTAATTCGCCAACACCCCAACCGACAACGAATCCGGAGGCGTCATCTGAATCGACTTCTAATAATTCTGCCTCGGACAATCAGCCAACCTCGGAGCGCAACCCAGAAGAATCGACTTCTAATAATTCTGCCTCGGACAATCAGCCAACCTCGGAGCGCAACCCAGAAGAATCGACTTCTAATA
>NZ_JAVKBY010000054.1:0-16376 GCF_040222985.1 Coleofasciculus sp. F4-SAH-05 | reverse complement strand
TGCGAAGTCGAAACCCAACCTACGCTCTATCAAAGGTTTCGGCGATTCCTTAATGCAAACCACCCATAATTCGTGCCGTTTGCCTCGCTTGTTGCGAAAATCCTTGACTTTTTTGAATTCTTCAATTATGCGAGTAAGCATGATTTTTTTGAAATTGAAAAAAGTGAGCTTTTCTTAATTTTACCGGAAAAAGTTCACTTTTCTTTTAAAGATTCCCCCGGACTTTGAAAACCCCCTGCTATTCTAGGGGGGCGGATGGTCGATGAGCATTTGTCGGTTGAATTTGGAAATGTTGCAGCAACCGTTAGGCATGGTGATTCCGGTTGCTGATATGGAAGCTGGGTTAGCGGCTTATGAGGAACACTATTATCAGGCTTATCGGCAGTTAATGCTAAATAAGCTGGGATTTGAGCAAGTGAATGAATCACAAGGGAATGAGTTATTGAAAAGGACGATTGAGTTGTTAAAGGAAACTCAGGTAGGATATCATGCCTTCTTCACCGAATTAACCCAGCAGTTTCACCCGAGTTGGCGCGATGATGTCTCACAAATTTTTGATCAGGTCTCATTTTGCCAGTCGGCTGAACAGCAAGTGTTGTTAGCTACTTGGCGCGAATTATATCATCATATTTTGCAGGATTTGTCAACGGATGAGTTGGCGAAAATGGCTGAGCGGTTACAGGAGAAGAATCCGAAAACTGCATTGCTACGACCGATTATTGAAGAGGTTTGGGCAGCTATCGATCGCGACGATAATTGGCAACCGTTTGATGAGTTGGTGAGACGCTTACAGAATAGCAATGGTGCAGGCTCCCTCGCGTTTTAACCGAGGGAGGTCACTGAGCTTTGTCGAAGTGATGAAACCGAGCTCGGCGTTTAGCCTAGTACAAGAAGGCAGAAGTACGAAGGCAGAATGGGTAGCGAGCAAGATGCTCGCACTACAGGGATTTCGCGATTATTAACATTAAGGTTTAAATGCCGAACAGCTTAGCTGCTTTTAGGGAGCTTGTTAACTGGTCAGTTATTTCTGCCGCGCTGCACTAGGTTTATGTAAGGGCTGAAATCAGTGTTATTATTTCAAATAAATCAATAAATTCAGCCCTGGAATAGTACGAGAAAGTGTCCATAATAACAGGGCAATATAAGCAAGACCCAAACCCCACTGATACCACGCCAATGTACTAATAATACCGGGAATATGTTCATCTCTCAAGCGAATATCATTAAAGCCAAACTTGAGTAAATTATTAAAACTAAAGTCATAATAATTCAGCCAATTCCAGCGGCGATCCCAAAGAATCGGCATATAGCGATCGCGGAAAAAGCCAAACCGAGGCATAACCGGGAGGCGTCCAATCAGCAGGCGTAATTGCCGCATCCCCCCATCTTCGACAAAATAGGTGATATTGAGCATATCATGATAACGCCCTTGACGATACAGTCGCCACACCAGCAATAGGGGTATCGGAAACAGAAGTCCCGCCAAACACAATAGCGTCAGCCAGGGTTGTTCACTGGTTTGAAAAATCGCGATCGCACCGCCCACAGTAGCCGCCGCCCCACTCCCCACCATGTAAACTGTTTCTATAGAGGTGGGTAGAATCGGTTTAGGGTAACGTCGCCGCCAACGGTCAAGCAACCAAAACAGCAATCCGAAATACGCGATCGCAATCATTCCCACGCCGAACACTAAGCCAAAACTGGTACCATCGGCACTTAATAGTAGCAGTAAACTCAATTTCGCCCAGTGCAGAGCATCAATTAGCCAATGGCGCGATCGCACAGTGATATCCTCGCGACCCATTAACTGGAGAATGCTACCCAGTAAACGCCCCCACAGTTGTTCTCGTCGTAATCGTTCCCGGAGATAATCTAAGGAATTCGCATCGGGAATTTGTTCTTGTTCGCGAAAGTTGCGGACTAAATTCCGCAGTACATCTTCATTCCCTTCAAGTTGGGGAACGGATAGAATTTGTCCCACATGACCCGCATCACCAAAAATTTTAGCTTGGTCGGAGTCAAAGGTCATCCCAGCGACTTTAACATAAGCATTAGGGGAAAAGCGGGTATTACTGAAATCCAGTTGATCCAGTAGACTTGCATCCCGCATTGAAATCGGTTGCTGAAACTGACTTCCTCGAAAGCTAGTGGATTTTTCCCACGTCGCCTCGGTGAGTAACAACGACTGAGTAAACCGACTCTTACTTAACAACGTGCGATCGCGCCAAATCACTTGGGAAAAATCGGCATCTTCTAGCCATTGGCTTCCGGTAAAATTAGCAAGCTGGACAAATTCCGCCTGACTAAAATTCCCAGTCCCATGAAACGTAGACCGACTAAAATTGGCTATACCTTTAAACTCCACCTGAGTAAATCCAGCTTTATCAAAGAAGGTATCACCGCTGAAGTTAATATCTCGACCAAACGTAGTGTTACTAAAATCAACAGATTGGCTAAAACGACTCCCCGACCAATCGACTTCCTGGATAAACACAGCCTCAGCGACTTCTAAGCGTTGCAGAAAGAAGGTATTGGCAAAATTAATCGCACCACTTAGACGAGTTTGATTCAGTTTAAGCGTCCCCCGAAAGACAGTAACTGAGGAAAATTGGTCACTGGCTTCGGTAATAAAGCGGGAATCTTTTGCCAATTTTTCTTGTTCCTGTTCAGTTAACAAAGAAGGTAACGTGGCTTGGGAGAGGGCGGTTTGCAAGCCTAATTTGCTAGCCGTAAACTCTCCTTGAATCAAGGATTCACTTAAGTCTAAAGCGAGAGGGGTTTGAGAACGAGTCAGCTTGCTTTGCAGGTGTTGGTAGAACTGATCCCGAAAGTCTGTATTCTCGTTGGTTAAGTCAATAACAAACTGATGCATATCAATTGTGGAAACACCTTCGCTTTGAATCGGGGATTCTAGGCGTTCTTCCAGGAGTTCCAGGGTTAACGGTTGACGTTCTGGAGTGGCTGCGAAGGCGGGGAGGGGGATGAGGAGGAGGAGAAACGTAAGCAGGAATCCGAGGAGTCGCTTGGGGAAAGGGTGTAAGAATTGAATTGGGTTCAAGGCGATCGCATTGTTAAAAGTTCGTTCAATTATTTTACTAGGTTACCCATCTCCAGATTTTAGTTCGTTTGATAAGCGCCGCAAAGCCAACCACTTGCTGAAAGTCCCGTTGATAAGCGAGGAACTTGGTTTTCGCGGTTTGTCCGGTGAGGGTAGCTGAGGGGATTTGCTCTAATTGATCAATTGCTGAACGCCATTGTGCGAGCGCGTTTTGTTTATCAGTCTGTATTAACCCATGATTGGTCTGGCTTTGATGGGGCGATTGCTGTCCAGCTCAAACATCCGTGATCGCTAAGGGCATCAAGTCGGCTATAGTATTTTGCTCTCACTTTGATTCCCGATGTAAACTTGACTATACTAATCAGGCTAGGCTACAATGTTTCCCTTATGCCTTGGTTGGATAAATGGAGTAATGTAACAAAAAATGGAATTTTATGGAGTGTTTTTCAAGGAGACGCTCACTCGGTTCTATTGGATTTGCCAAGTAATCATTTTAATTGTGTGATTACATCTCCTCCATACTACTGGTTACGTGATTATGGGGTTGAGGAACAAATTGGACAAGAGACAACCGTTGAAGGCTATGTCAGTGCAATCGCCTCTGTCATGGATGAAGTCAAGCGGGTACTGAAGGATGATGGAGTCCTTTTCCTCAACTTAGGTGATACCTATTATTCAGGTAAAGGAAAATCTCAAGGAAGGGATCGCAAGAGCAGTAAACGTCGATTTGGTTTAAGAGCGGTTGATAAAAGCGGTGGTTTAGGAATTGGGCTGCAACCTAAAACAATTATTGGGATGCCTTGGCGGGTTGCTATTGAAATGACAATGCGAGGTTGGGTTCTACGCAGTCCTATTATTTGGCATCGAAAACATTGTCTGCCTGAATCCGTTAAAGATAGACCTCGACGTAGCTATGAATATGTCTTCATGTTTGCTAAAAACAGACGTTATTATTTCAATCGCTCAATGCTTGAAAAAGAAGAAGAGGAAGATCTGTGGACAATTGCTGCACGTCCTAAACCAACTAATGGCATCTACACGGCGCCATTCCCTGATGAGTTGGTTCAAAGATGTCTTGATATTGGATGTCCAGCCGATGGGGTTGTTCTCGATCCATTTGCTGGAGGTGGAACTACCCTGAGAGTGGCGCTACAATCAGGAATATCTGCTACTGGAATAGATTTAAACCCTGAGTTTTGTAGTTACATGGTTAATACATTATGTGGTCTCTGAGGGCTATATGTTTCTCAAGGTAGAACAAATCAAAGAATCTCTTGAGCCTCTCAAGTCTCTTCATCCCTTTTATGGGATAACCTTTCTAGTGTGTAAAAAAGCCCGTTTACCAGTTGGTTATACCATTCAATTTTCCATCAATGCAAGGGAGACGGAGTTCCTCCATGAGTATTTCAAACCGGAACCAACCTCTAAACACCCTTACCAGGTCTTCAAAACTTCTAATCCAAGCAATCGTTGGCTTTCACCAAATTATGCTAGCTCAGGCTCTCAGAGTACAAGGACGAGAGGGGATTTAGCTCATGCATTTATTCATGATAAAAACACTAATATCTGGGGATGGCAATCGAATTATGTACAAGTACTTCACGAGCATTTAACTCGATCAAGAGAGAGTTTGATTCCAACTTTTTATTTAGCTGTATGGTTATATAGAGAAAAAAAGTGGTCTTCAGATGCAACAGCTCAAGATATTCTTGATACTTTCTTTGCGGATTTTTTGATCACAGAGCAGGAGAAGGAGTCACTTTTTGATGCTTCCATTCCTGACGATACTGTGCTAGATAAGTTGTTTCAAAATAAAAAAATATCTTCAAGAGATTTACAGGTGATTATTGGTAAACCGCCTGACTCTGATCCAGAAGAAGGTGGAACGCTACACCTCTTAGAAATCCAAGGAGTAGGACCTGCGAAACGATTAATCTTTCAACCCGGAAAAAGGCTTTCGTTAATCACTGGAGACAATGGGCTAGGAAAAACGTTTCTGATTGATTGTGCGTGGTGGGCTTTAACTGGTAAATGGGCAGGATTGCAGGCATATCCTACGCTAAATTCTAGAAAAAACGAACCCGTCATAGGATTTAAAATCTCTGGAGATTTTGAGTCCGAAACTATAAGAGTCTCATACGATTGGCAAACTCAAAGCTGGAAACCGCCTAAGCAGCGACCGACTATTCCTGGTTTACTCGTGTATGCGAAAGTCGATGGCTCTTTTGCGGTGTGGGACTCGGCTAAAGAATATCTAGCGATTCAAGAACTTGGAGATAGTGATACAAATCCACGTCCATTTGTTTTTACCAAAGATGAAGTTTGGGATGGGCGCAATATTGAAGTTGGAGGTCGAAGAACTACATTCATAAATGGTTTAATTCAAGATTGGATTCAATGGCAAAGTAGACCTAAAAACTCTCCATTCAGTACGCTTGAGAAAGTTCTAGAACGATTATCTCCCCCCTTACAAAGTGATTTGGGAATTTTAAAACCAGGAGAACCTGTCAGAATTCCCTACGATGTTAGATCTATACCAACGATTGACCATTCTTATGGCACGGTTCCCATCGTTTATACTTCAGCAGGTGTTCGTCGTGTTATTACACTTGCCTACCTGATTATCTGGGCATGGGAAGAACATAAAATTCAATCCAAGCTGATTCGCAAAAAACCACAGAAAAAGATGGTGATTTTAATTGATGAGTTAGAAGCTCACCTCCATCCACAATGGCAAAGGGTGATTTTATCAGCTTTATTGGATGTTAGGGAAGATTTAGCTACTGACTTACAAGTGCAACTGATGGTTGCTACCCACTCTCCCATGATTATGGCATCTGTGGAATCGAAATTCGATGAGAAATTAGATAAGTTATTCCGTCTAGATCTTGCTAAGAGTGGCTTAATTAATAACGAAGTAGATTTGGTTCAATTACCCTTCATCCGTCAAGGGCGAATTGATGCTTGGCTTACATCAGATGTTTTTGGTCTTAGACAACCTCGTTCTATTGAAGGAGAGCAGGTTATACAAGCCGCAAAAGCACTACAAGAAGCTGAAAATCCGAGTTCACAGGATGTACAGAAGGTTTCAGATAAACTGAGAAAATACTTAGCCGAGGATGATGAATTCTGGTCTCGGTGGCTATTTTTTGCAAGGCAACATGGAGCATCGTTGTGATTCCTGTTCAAGAAAAACCTGAACCAACAGATTTTGAAAGCAAAGTTAGATCAAAAGGGAGGAATTTCTTACAACAAGTCCCTTACCCAAAAAATTGGGACAATCGGGAATATTGGAGAAATTCGCTGAAGGATCTCTATAAAGCTTATAACGGGGTTTGTGCTTACTCTGCCCAATGGATTCCCGAAACTGAAGGAAGTCCCACTGTTGATCATTTTATTCCCAAAGCCTTTAAACCGGAGTTAGCCTACGAGTGGAGCAATTTCCGCCTATCCTGTTTAAAGATGAATGCCAGAAAGAAAGACTTTCAAGATGTTTTAGATCCATTTCAGATTCAGTATAGATGGTTTATCTTGAATTTTCCTTCTTTAATCATCAAACCTGGTCTCAATCTAGAACCATCGATTAGAAGTAAAGTCGAGAGTACTATTCAGCGTTTACAGTTAAACAAAGAGGAAACTATAAATTCTAGATTTTATTGGCTGATGCGATATTGTGAGAATAAATTTCCGTTTGAGTTTTTGCAAGAGGTTGCACCATTTATTGCTTCTGAGTTAGAACGTCAAAATCTTGTTGACTCGATCGCGTCTATCATGTCAGTCAGTTGAGTGACTTTTGTTTGACTACTGACCGTTTCATCTGTATCTAAAATGAGCGGCGCGATCGCTTGACAAGGTTTCGGTTTTGGGGGATAATTTTTTAGAATGGGAAAATGTGCCAGCCTATAGACTCGTATTTGACGTTTGAGGAAAGTCGGTAGGTTGGGAAAACCTCAGGAAAACTTCACTAGTTTTAGTCCATTTTAATGGGCTTAAGCTATAAGCCAAGAACTTGAGTTCTTGGCGGGTGTCGGGGCTTATTTTAAATTAGAAGACAACAAGGCTGCGAGTTGGGTTTTAAACTGATTCAATTCAAACAATTCAATTGTTCTTTCTCGTAACCATTCTGGATTGTAAATCATCTTATTAGTATAGTTACCTTGGATGATTTCAATGAGTTTGGTAGCAATATCCTCTACATTATTGGGATCAACTAAGCATCCTAATTCCCCACTAGCCAGAGGTTGAACAGAACCATCTTGATTACCGGCTAACACAGGTTTACCACACGCTAAGGCTTCTAAAAAGACAATGCCAAAGCCTTCCCCCTGACTGGGCATAGCAAACACATCACAAAGGTTATAGTGATCGCATAATTCCTCATCTGTCAAAAATCCTGGCAAAGTCACGCAATCATCGAGGTTTAAGCTGGTAATTAAGGTTTGAATCCTCGGTCTATCATCACCTTTACCCGCGAGCATATAGTGAATATTGGGAATATGCTGACGAATTTTGACTAAAGCATGGAGAATTTGATCGTAGCCTTTATGCTTAGCCATACGCCCTAGGCGAGCTACTGTTAATATTATCGGTTGATTGGGGGTTATATTATACCGTTGTAGTAAGTAATTTGGTTTAGGATTTATCTGAAATTGTTTAGAATCAAAAGTATTAAATAATATATGAATTTTATCCGTATCAATATTTTGCTCTTTAATTATTCTCTGTCGTGTATATTCACTAACAGCAATGACTTTTTCGGCTCCCTGTAATACGAGTTTGTGGGATTTTCTTTCTGTAGACCAAACCTCGATACCATGAGCAATGAACCAGTAAGGGACTCCATTTATTCGTTGAAGTATATAGCAAGCGATCGCATAGTTGATATGGGTAGATACTACTAAACTTGGACGCTGCCAAATGCCTTGTAAAATTATTGTAATTGCCAAAAGTAGAGTTTGTAGCAATCGGGGAAAATGTCCGAAATAGTGAAATTTAGTATGGGGTAGAAACTGGAGATTTTGCAGGTTTTTTGAATCATTTTTATCATATTTTATAAAAATGTCATAATTGGCATCCGGATATAACTCTTGTAATGATTTGAGCAAGAAAGCTGAATAAACCTGCACTCCTCCCTTAAATTCAAAGATATTAGGGAATATGAGATAGAAATGATTCTTGTTCAATGGGTGTTGTTGAGTCATAGTAAAATCCAAATTTATTTGAGCATTGGTTCAACGTTTGTTCCTGATATAACTGCTAGGGATAAAAAATACAGCTCAATCGTTGTAAAGGTATAGTCTTCAATGAAAAAGTCAAGCATTTGCGATGCTAAAAATAGAAGTATGGGGACAGTGACAAAATTACTCGGCTTGAGATCCGATGCTATTTTCAACAAGAAACCAATAAACATTAGTAATCCAGGTATTCCCAGTTCTGTACCTATATTTAAAAATATATTATGGGCGTGAAAACCTTTGACACCAAACACTTGTTTTCCTATATGTTCGGCAAAAACGCCTATTCCTATGCCTGTTATCGGTTGTTTAGTCATTTCAATTATAGCAGCTTTCCATAAAGCTAATCTCGACAAAGCTGTGGTTTGAGGATTTGATATTTTTGTCTCAATGGAACTCGGATGAGATTGCTTTTGACTCACTAGATTAATGGTTGTTTGAGGATTGGCTATTTTTGCCTTAAGGAAATTCTGGTTGGTAAAGTTTTGATTCAATAGCTCAAATGAAGGAAATAAATTAGGATTCATGAATCCTAATTTATAATTAGCAGCGGGATACAATAAAATGCAAATAATTAACAAGAAAGACAAGGAAATAAACTTAATGTTATTGATTATTTTTGTTCCCCTAAGTAGAACTAACCCTAAAATAAACACTAACCATGCATTTCGGCTGGTAGAAATGGCGACGGAAATAACCAACAGTAATTCGCTGATATATAAGTAAATTGTAGAAATAATTTTTTTCTGGTATAGAATCAGAGTCAAACTCGCGCCTATCGCCATTAAAACGCCAAACTGATTTGGGTTTTGCATGATTGAACCAATCTGAGGATGGAAGCTGGGATATTTGAAAAGTCTAAACATCCACATTTTGGGGAAGAATATTTCTACCCAACCTAAAATAGCTATGACTTGGATTAAAACTAATAGAGTTAGGCAATAATATTTTATGTTTTTTGGTTGGGTAAAGTTTAGTCTTAAAAAAGCAATGAATATCAAAAAATAATTGCTGTATTTGAGCGTGTAAGTTAGGGCAGTGGTGGGAAAGTTGCTAAAAAATGTACAGATCCATATCCATATATATAATAATCCGATAGCTACCAATACTTTTTTGTTAAAAATACAAAATTCTTTTAGAGTTTTGATGTCTGAGAAAATTAATACTGTGGAAAATAAAGGAAGCAATAGATAATGAATACTCAGATTAAAAGAACTAAAATAAGTAAATTTTACCCGACTCAGGAGAGATGAAACTAGTAAACCTACATAACATATATTCATGATAATATGTTTTGGTTTAGTAATCATTTTCAGCCTTTAGTAGGATGGGTTCAGGTATGATTAGAGTCATTGTAATCCCTTTGATCTCAATCTTGCCGTAATGCACCACTATACATTACCTAATTCGGGTCTGCTTCAGGGAGTTTTGTGGTGAGGGGAGGGAACTCTTAACAGGGAACTCTTAACAGTTTCAACCCCCTGATGGGGGAAGATTCTGCTTAAGCATCCTCGAAAAATACCAGGATTTCCAGCTTATGGGTTTCTTTCGCCTTGCACCTGATGCACCTTTAATCATCCCCTAACCCTTTATTTGTAAGTGTTTCAGGCTTGTGCAGCAAGCCCTAATTCATACTGCAAAAAAGGTGGGCATTGCCCACCCTACATAATTACTGCAACTGTTCAATTAACTGACGTTTTGCCGTATCCAAGGCTTCCGGTAACTTACTGGAATCTTTTCCCCCAGCTTGGGCTAAGTTGGGACGCCCCCCACCGCCACCGCCGCACAGTTTGGCAATTCCACCGATAAATTTACCGGCTTGTAGCTGCTTATCTTTGTGGATTTTGGCACTAAACGCCGCGACTAAACTAACTTTTCCTTCTGTCGGAACCGAACCTAAAATAACCGCACTTTCTCCTAGTTTTTGCTGGAGTCGTTCTGCTGCGGTTTTCAGGGCGTCGGGTTCAATGTCTCCCAGATTGGCGACTAAAACCTTGAACTCACCCACGGATTCAGCTTGACTTAATAACTGATCAGATTTGGCTAATGCCAATTCTTGTTTAACGGCGTCTAGTTGTTTCTGAGACGCTTTGAGTTCGTTCTGGATAGTGGTAATGCGTTCCGGGATTTCTTCGGGTTTGACTTTAAAGCGATCGCATAATTCTTTGACCACTTTATCCCGTAGGTTCAAATAATCCAATACCGCCGGACCCGCTACAGCTTCGATGCGCCGAATCCCCGAAGCTACCCCAGTTTCAGAGACAATTTTAAACACACCAATTTCCGCCGTGTTATTCACATGAGTTCCCCCACAGAGTTCCATAGAAACACCAGGGAAATCAATCACTCGTACCTCCGAAGCGTACTTTTCGCCAAACATCGCGATCGCACCTTTTGCCTTGGCGTCTGTTAGGGGCATAATCGCCACATCTGCGCCGTGGGCTTCGGCAATCCAGGTATTAATTTGCTCCTCAATTTGTACCAATTCCTCTGACGTCAGGGAACGGGAACAATTGAAGTCAAACCGCAGCCGATCAAATGCCACTAAAGAACCCGCTTGGGAAATAGACGGATCAACAATCTTTTTCAGCGCCGCTTGTAATAAATGAGTCGCCGTATGATTGGCTTGGGCACGACGGCGACAGGCGCGGTCAATTTGGGCGGTAACGGTATCCCCCAGATTTAGAGTTCCCCGTTCCACGCGACCAAAATGGATAAAGAAGTCGGATTCTTTTTTGACATCTTCAATCCGTACCACTAAATTATCGCCAGATAAATAACCGCGATCGCCAATTTGTCCCCCAGATTCGGCATAGAATGGGGTTTGGTCTAAAATAATCTGGATTTCCGTACCGGATGAAGCTGATTCTACCGCTTGACCTTCGACTAACAAGGCTTCAATTTTGGCAGTAGATTGCGGTTCACTATAGCCCAAGAAGGTGGTGCCATGGATATGTTCAGCCAACTTATCCAAGCTTCCCTGTACCGTCAAATCAATGGTTTCATGGGCATCTCTTGCCCGTTGGCGCTGCTTCTCCATTTCCACTTCAAAGCCTGCCAAATCTACAGGAATCCCTTGTTCTTCGGCAATTTCTTGGGTTAATTCTAAGGGGAACCCGTAGGTATCATAGAGAGTAAAGGCATCGGTTCCAGAAATAAGATCAGGCTTTTGCGCCAGAATATCTGCCAATAACTTCTCGCCCCGTTCCAGAGTTTTCAGGAATTGCGATTCTTCACGTTGCAATTCCGCTTGAATCGAATTATTCCGTTCGCGCACATTCGGATAAGCATCTTCAGCCAGTGCGATCGCGGTTTCGGCGACTTGGGTGGTAAACTCGCCTTGAATGCCAATTAATCGCCCATGGCGCACCACTCGCCGGATTAAACGGCGTAGGATATAGCCGCGTCCAATATTCGAGGCGGTAACGCCATCAGCAATCAGATGAACCACGGCGCGAATGTGATCCCCAATCACTTTTAGGGATACTTTGGTTTTCTCGTCACTTTTAGCGTAATCAATGCCAGCAATTTCAGCCGCCGTCTTGATAATCGGGAAAATTAGGTCGGTTTCGTAGTTATTGGGAACCTGCTGGAGGATTTGCGCCATCCTCTCTAATCCCAACCCCGTGTCAATATTTTTATTTTGCAGGGGGGTAAGATTCCCGTCTGCATCCCGGTTGTATTGCATGAACACCAGGTTATAGTACTCAATAAACCGGGTATCGTCTTCTAAATCGATGTCCTTGTCCCCTTTTTCCGGGTGGAAGTCGTAATAGAGTTCTGAACAAGGACCACAAGGACCCGTGGAACCCGATGCCCAGAAGTTATCTTCTTCTCCCATCCGCTGGATACGATGAGCTGGGATACCAATTTTATCCCGCCAGATGGCAAAGGCTTCGTCATCCTCTCGAAACACACTCACTATCAGGCGTTCTGGGGGTAATGCAAAGACTTGTGTCGATAACTCCCATGCCCATGCGATCGCTTGTTCTTTAAAATAGTCGCCAAAGCTAAAATTGCCCAGCATTTCAAAGAAGGTATGGTGTCGCGCCGTGCGCCCCACATTCTCAATATCATTGGTGCGGAGACATTTTTGCGACGTGGTGGCGCGGGCAAAGTCCGACTGGCGTTGTCCCAGGAATATGGGTTTAAAGGGTAACATCCCGGCGATGGTGAGTAACACGGTGGGATCTTCGGGGACTAAGGAAGCCGACGGCAGAACTTGGTGTTGCCGTTTTTCGTGGAAGTCCAGGAATTTTTGTCGGATTTGGTTACCGCTGAGGGATTTGGGAGATTTGGGCATGGTGTTTCACTCACAGACTAGGAATGGATTGGTCGGATTTTGGACGTTAGACTTACCCATCCTAGAGATAACGAGGTTTATCAGTGCGATCGTGATCCATTTTTACACTTGTTATCGATTGTTGCAGGATTTTTGGTTCTCATCCCGGTTTGGATTGTGTAGCGGTGGGTTTCACGACTATCGTTTCGGTTGCACCCAGATAAGCTGTTATGCATTTAAAGTTGGGTATTAATAACTTAGTTTTTTAGTTCCGTCAACCCCTATGCTACATATAGTCTGTAGACTTAAAAGTAGCATCTGGATAAGCTTCACGGATATAAGTGATCAGCCAAATAACTTGTCCATGATGTATGGTTAAACGATTCTTGGGACTTAACCAAGTTGTTGCATCTAATTTGAGACAGCTAAGACAAGAGATTGGTATTTCTCAAGAAGAATTAGCCGAAAAACTATAGAATTTCTCAAATCACAAATGACGTGACAAATTCGTGCTGGCTATTTCTTGAGATTAAGTCAGTGGGACCTAGAGATGATCAAGATCATGCTGTCATGTCACATAATCAAATTTCTGGAAGCGGGCGGTGGGAGGTGTTTTCTGATGGCGTTAGCAATGATGTCATTACGGCTACTGGTAAACGCGCTAACCATCCGTTTCACTGTAGTCTTCCGCCAATTTATATTTTGAGTGATGGTTTAATTGTTCCCGTTGTCATCATCATCCTCAAGCCTGTTTACAGGATGCTATCTCTTGAAGGAAATGATGATGGAGGACAGCCCTTGAGTCGAATAAATTTTGCATCTGTTCCCAATGGTCTTTTGCTACACGAACAACCGAATTATTTGATGAATTTTCCTAACTTATTTTTTCCGGGTAAAGATGAGACGAAAAAAGATCCCCGCAAAAGGCGTTGTCGAGTAAGCTTTGAAATTCTCAGCCGAATAGACTCTTGGAGATTTAGAGAAATTGATTGTTAAATTAAACAAGATTTAACTCTAACTGAAAAGAAGATAGCTCTCTAATACGCTTCTTGGCTAATTTGACATATTTAGCTTCTTTTTCAATACCAATATAGTTACGATTATGTTTAATAGCAGCTACGGCTGTTGTGCCACTCCCGATAAAAGGATCTAAAATGAGGTCGTTTTCTTCACTGATAAAAAACCACCGGGTTTTAATATTTGATAATGATTGTGGATGACTTGGCGTAGCAAGGATTGCCAAGACTCAAACGTCTCTTCCTTCTCGTAATCCTTTCCTACGAAGTATGGAGGTGACCAAAAACTCAGAGCCACACTGTTTGGCTCAATTTCAAGCATTTTGCACTCAGATCTACCCAGATATATTTCGTTGTGCTTCAGATATTCCATACAAATGGCGTTTGGGATTGGTGAAATCACGGCGAAGACGAAAAGTGATGCGACAATGCGACAGCGGCTGAATCAGTACCTCGGACCCCAGAAAACTCAACTGTTGCAAGTGATTAATCAGGAACTGATCGAACCTGCGATCGCAAAACTGAAACAACAGGGTAAAAAGGAGTTAGTCGTGATTGTCGATAACCTGGATCGGATCGATAATAGCCCAAAACCGTGGGGACGTCCACAGCAGGACTATTTGTTTGTGGATCAGGCTGAATGTTTAACGAAGCTGCATTGTCATCTCGTTTATACCATGCCCTTGGCGCTGAAGTTCTCCGATGATTATGGGGTATTGACGCAACGGTTTCCCGAACGACCGAAAATCTTGCCCATGGTTCCGGTACAGTTAAAAGATGGTAGTGATTGTCAAGCCGGAATCCGTTTACTGCGACAGATGGTTCTCGCCCGGGCATTTCCCGATTTAACGGAACAAGAACGCCTGGAAAACAGTACGGAAATTTTCGATAATTTGGAAAGCTTAGACTATCTCTGCTACCGGAGTGGGGGTCATGTGCGCGATTTGTTAAAGTTATTGAATGATTGGATTAAAAAGGAACGGAAGTTTCCCTTGTCGCGCCCGACTCTGGACAAATTAGTTCGACAATATCGCCATGAAATGACATTGAGAATATCGGATAATCAGTGGGAGTTATTGCGACAAGTGCAGCAACGGAAATGGGTGAGTGATGATCAGGGTTATGAATTGTTGATTCGCAGTCGGCTGGTGTTTGAATATTATTATGAGGATGAGTCTTGGTTTGATGTTAATCCGATTTTGGTTGATGCTTCAGAGTTACAGGGATAATAGTTGAGGTAGGGGCACCATCCTTGCGCCCACTATTTCAGCCCTCACCCCCAGCCCCTCTCCCAAGCTTGGGAGAGGGGAGAAAGAAAAGAACAAGAGGGGAGCCTTATAGAGACTTGTCCTGGCGCGTCTGGAAGTAATGGTTCCCCTTCTCCCGTGCAACAAAAGTGAAACATCCTCTCTCCTCCCCCCTCTTGTAGCCTATCCCTTACTCGCATCTTTCTTAACAATCCTGAAAGCCTTGTTTCACAAGGCTTTCAGGATTGTTTCATTCCACTATGCTTGACAAATAACCAAAAACCATTCTTGATAAAAATCAAGTTTTATTGAGAATTGGCTATGTAGGAATGGGGGTTGGAGAGGGCGAGAGCGATCGATCTCGCTAATGTTAAGAAAGATGTGAGTAATGCATAGAGAGAAAGCCGCGACCATCTCCTAATCTGGAATTATATTCGCCAAACTGATACCCGTGATAGCGCAAGGCTAAAAAGGGTCGTATGCCAACAAACTTACCAAACGCCTGGATAAAATCGGCATCTGTCACCCTTTGCGAGTCTAACCCTAAAATTGGCAGCAGTTGGTCATTACGGAACCGCAGGTGATGACAGAGAAATTCGGCGGCGGCGACTTCATCAAAATAGTCATAGCCTAGGGATTCTAACGCTCTTTCGTATTCCAGGGAGAGAAACATATTGATGTTGGTTATGGATCATTGCTAAATGCAGGAGAGTCTATTCATAATAGTCCCCTGAAGCGAGGCTATGTGGATAATACAGCCCATTGGCGGTATTCTAGTTACCGTGGATGTGATTAACGCTCTTTAAAACTGTTGAACTAAATCCTAGAATAAACCATGCCCGATTCAATCATGTACCAAGAGGATGCTTATGTTGTTCTGGAAACGAATCAACCTGAGCAATTTCTCACACCTGAAGAGTTACTGGAAAAACTCAAAGCTATTTTAGCAACACGGCAGGATACTTTACCCCGTGATTTACAGCAGTTTTCCTCCGTGGAGGAGCAAGGCAAGTATTTAATGGAAACCTCCTGTGAATTGGATATGGAACCAGGAGAGTATTTGCAATGGTATGTCGTGCGGTTGGAAAAGCCCTAGTGACCAAAAAACTCCCGACCTTAAACGTCTGGAGTTCCTTTAAAATTAACTTTTTTAACTGAATCTCTAAAACACTATCAGTAATAGACAGGTTTGTTTTTTTATGCCAATAAATTCAGAAATTATTTGATTTCGCAAAAGCATTTTTCTACATCACTGACCCGGTTGTCTCGACGGATATTGTTACGGTTGAATGATGGGTTATGCTATATCACGGGTCGATTATTACTCTGACTTTTCACGCCATTTAGGAAAATCGATATCAAACCTAACCCCCCTACCCCCCTCGTTCCCCCCTCTTTGTAGCTACCGTGTACACACAAGTCGAAGTGAGGAGTATGAATCAGGTAAAATCAGAGACAGAGAAGCGCGATCGCTAAAACTCAGATTGCCTTCACAACCTCCCAACCCTGAGAGAAGACAGACAAATGGATAACCCAATT
>NZ_JAVKBY010000035.1:0-21790 GCF_040222985.1 Coleofasciculus sp. F4-SAH-05 | reverse complement strand
AGGCAAAATCTAGGGATGGGCAATCCCGAAGTAACGCTACAGGAGTTGGAGCCTCTACGCTACTTGGCGCAAGCCTGGTAGAGCAAGTTCTGACGATGAATGTAGAATCCCACGCGCTTTAAGCCGTGGGAGTGTCAAAACCCTCGCTACCATCTTTACTGGCGACCCTTAGTTGCTTTTGTAAAACCAAGGGAAAACTTTAAAGGAAGACCAGTGTCCAATGCAGTAGCTATGGAGCGGTATAAGTACGAAAAACGTCCGGAAAATCCTGGACCCTTCAATTCTCTGCTTCTCAAGCAGCTCGATCAAGTGTGGGGGAGTAATTGGCAAGATTACTTACCCTTAAATGTAGAGCAGGTTTACAGTCAAGCTATACCGCAGCGTTTCTACCGAGTTCGCTATCTGGAACTATGGGACTTTGGTACGGACTCACTAAATGATCCAAAGCATCCGAATACTGAATGGTGGGGCGCGTTTAACCCTGACGGTAGCGTGGACTTGAGGTATGGAAGCAAAAGAGAACAGCTTGACCAGCGTTATCCAGACCAGGTTCGTTCAGTCTCTCCAAATTCTAATAGCTACCCCTTGTCTTTCAGCGTGGTCAAGGTAAATACGGCAGATCAAGAGGAAGTAGAGCCTCGGCACAGACTAGAATTGCCTCCCCTATTCAAAGGCTTGGTCAATAATCTGGATTTCTACTATGGCGAAGTCGGGGAAAATCGCTCAATGCTCAATGTCTGGGAAGTTCAATACGGAGCTGAGGCTCGTATTCGGTTGCTACCTGATGAGCAGTTGCTACGTCAAGGCAGGACAGACCCGCACGCGGGGATGGGTCAAAACACAGTTAGATACATCAGCGAACACGATGGGAAGCCCACCCTGTACGGCTATGACTTGAGAACTGAGGGAGTACGGGTTCCCTATTCATACGAACAGCTATATACAGTAGCTGAGTCTTTGTTCGAGGAGATATGGAATGATCCTAAACGCAAAAGTCACTTACAAGACCAGTACCTTCGATTCTTGCTCAAGTCGAGTTTTTGGCAACCAAAGGAAGTAGAAAATCCCTTAACTGCTTTTGACCTGCGTAAAGTAGCAGACATCATTGCCACCATGCGTGCGGAGTCACGAGCGAGGGGAACGGAAGACTGGCGAACTTTTTTAGATCATCTGACTAATCCTGATGGGTTGAATGAGCTGGTGGACATAGTATGTGACAACTACTGGCGTGACCATCGAGTTGTTCCTGAAGACTTCAGAGAGCGATTGGTTTCAATTCTGACCTATTCCAATAGCATTACTGAATCTCAGAGTGATAGTGCCATTCAAGGCACGTTATTTGATATAACCGCATTTCAAGCTGAAACAACCACATCTAAAGAATCAACAAATCCCCCAAATACTAGACAACTTTTGGAGGAGCAGGTTTTCGCTAAACTCACCAAGAAATCGGAAATCTTGGGCTACTTGATGGACAACATAGTTCATTCGCTGAAACAAGCAACAAGAAATCTGTTTCTGACAGAAGGTAGCACTCGTGATGAGGAGATAGGCAGCCACAGTATACTAAAATTAACCTACGGGAAAAAGCCGTGGGATACTTCGTTTTACGTTTACGAACGCAACCAAGATGGTAATGGGGCGACAAGGCTGGCATCAGAGGTACTAAAAGAGAATCAAACCCATTTGCTTAAGCGTTGGTGGGAAGTAACTTTATCGTGTCCCGTAGGTGATGAAGAAGACTTTTTGAAAAGAGTCTTACGAGACAATCAGCAGCTACTTCTGGACTTCCAAGAAACATTTTTCCAATCTGAACCACAGGACAGACAAAACCCCAGAGATTTTCTTTTCCCCCTTGTTGAGCAACAGGTAAAGGACAAAAACGATCCTTTACTCCAGCGTTTAGCTGGATTGCTCACGAGTGAACTGAACATTGCAGGGCCGACCTTGCCCCGCATTGGCTTACAAATTGAGTTACTGCATCTGGAAGATGCCTTGGCTGAGAGATTTAAGCGACCTTCAACCCCAAGGGAACTGGCAGGTTATGCAGCCACACAAGTTCAACAGGAACCAACAAACTATATCTAGCTCAGTTGATGCAGAGGTATGAAGACCATACCCAAAACTTAGGTTTAGAGGATGAAGATTCGGAGGACACAGCAAATGCATTAGACCGATTCCTGGCTCAAGTTGAGAATATGAGCCTGAGTACTTGTGTGGATGCCTGTCCAGCTTGTTTGGCAGCTAGCTGCGATCATGGGCATATTGATGTGATGCGCCATACCATTTCTCGACGTTACTTGAAAATGGCTCGCCATCTTTTGACCCAAGAACTGACTCGTGAGTACGGTCAGGAGCCTGTTGAAAACTTAGTAGCGATCGCTCAACAAAACGGGGGTTATGTAATCCTCGAACATCAAGGCGAACCCGATGACGCTTATAGGCTTCAACTCAAAAATCAGGGATTTGAAAGAATTAAGCGGGACTTTGACCATGAAACTTTTATTGGGCAACAGGTGTTCTATTACCAAGGAAATACATGAAGGTTTATGGTAACTATCCAAAACCAACCCTTTCTAGGGGTTTAGCCAAGTTGCTCGTGGATTCGCTGGATGCCAAGGGTGAGGTCTGGCTGATTAGCCCCTGGCTTAAAGATGTTCGTTTAGCGATCGCTCAACTCGGAGACTTTGCCAGTTTGCTGGGTGGGCAGAGGGAGGAAATTGAATTGAGCCAATTGCTCACCCGTCTAGCTGAACAACACAGGCTCCGCGTAATCACGAAGCCTCCTGGAGAACTAATTCCTTTTAGGCAACTTAAGCGTCTAGCATACAAGCTTAACTTACGAAGACGCTTGCTTGAGGAAAGAAAGGAAGAAGAAGATTTACAAGGTTACGACATTATCGAAGAGGTCATAGAGGAGTTCAATACAGAGATTGAGCAGCTAGCTAGTGCAGCTACCGTACACGCGGAAACTATTCGTATTGGTCGAATGCTACAGGCAAAGGGAGCTGCACTATACTACTTAGATAAACTCCACGCTAAGTTGCTCTGGACTCCCCTGGGAGCATTGATTGGAAGTGCTAACTTCACTAATGGTGGGCTAAATTATAACGATGAACTGATGGTAGAAATAACTGACGAGACTGAGCTTCCGAAGTTACAATCCATAGCTCAGCAAATGGGAAATAGAGCAGTACTAGCACAGAATTACAGTCTTGATAAGACCTTAAAGCGTGAGGAATACCCATTAAAGGACTATTTAGCTTTTACTGATAGTCAACAGCTTCAAAGCTTCATAGATTTACAAAATTTATTGAAACAGATAAATCAATAGATTAAGCAAATTTGAACAAGAAAACCCAGAATATAAAATCACTATAGTTGGCGGCAAATTTATAAAAACATAGATAAAATACTCGATTGACTAGCTGTATTCTTTCAAAAACATTGCCGTGTCCTACCCATGCTACGAACTGATTAATTAATATGGATCGCAGCACGAGGTTTTATTCCGGCTGAACCAGTAGGTTCCATCACCTTAAATGATATTCTCGTTGATACAGGCACAACTAGCTAATGTTCGCTCAAAGAGGCGCATAACTTGGGATGAACCCTTTTCACGGAAGTCGATGTTGAAACAGCGCATGGGATTAACCAAACCCGTGGGTAAGTCCTAGTCGTTATGACTATGGATTATGATATAGTCGTAACAGTTCGTAAATAATCTGTGTTTATTGACTAAAACTGATAAGCTATAGCGAACGCATACAGCAAAATATTCAAGGAGGATAATTTCATGGAAGGATGTCTGCGAGTTGGTCAACCTGCTCCTGACTTCAGCGCTACGGCGGTCTTTGATCAAGAATTTAAGACTATCAAACTGTCCGACTACCGGGGTCAATATGTAGTCATATTCTTCTATCCACTAGACTTCACCTTTGTCTGTCCCACAGAGATTACAGCATTTAGCGATCGCTTTAGTGAATTTAAAGAAGTTGGGACTCAAGTTCTCGCCATCTCCGTGGACAGTGAATTCTCTCACCTAGCTTGGATTCAAACGGATCGCAAGAGTGGTGGTGTGGGTGATCTCAATTATCCTCTAGTTTCTGACATCAAGAAAGAAATCAGTACCGCTTATAACGTTCTTGACCCCGATGCAGGTGTAGCCCTACGGGGATTGTTTATTATCGACAAAGATGGTATTACTCAGCATTCGACCATCAACAACCTTTCTTTTGGTCGGAATGTAGATGAAGTGTTGCGGACTCTGAAAGCGATTCAATACGTTCAGGCGCATCCAGATGAAGTTTGCCCTCAAGGTTGGCAACCCGGTGACAAAACCATGGTTCCTGATCCCGTTAAGTCCAAGGTTTACTTCTCAGCAGTTTAAGGTTTACATAATAAATAGCTGGAAGGGGAGCACCGACGTTCGGCACCATTGTAGAGACGCGCCATGGCGCGTCTGGAACATAAATGATGTGTCCTAACAGCCATGGCGGTTGCTATACTATAAAATAAGTTGTTGGATCAGATTCAGCCAATGCTAACATCAACTGACTTTAGGGGTTTATTCAACGAGCGTTTTCTGCGTAATTTTTTTCCCATCCCGGCTACTAATCCTTTGAAATTAGGACAACTGACTCCGGATTTTGAACTACCGGATATCACGAATAATCGTCAGGTGAGATTATCCAGTTACCGAGAACAGCAACCGATTCTGCTGGCATTTACCCGCATTTTTACCGAAAAGCAATATTGCCCCCTTTGCTATCCCCATATTCAGGCGATGAATGAGCAATACGAGCAATTTACTCAGCAGGGGGTAGAGGTGTTAATGATAACGAGTACCGATTTTCAGCAAAGCAAAACTGTGGTCAAGGATTTAGGGTTAAAAATGCCCCTGTTGAGTGATCCAAGTTGTCGCACCTTTCAAGCCTATCAAGTCGGTCAAGCACTGGGAGCGCCTTTACCTGCTCAGTTTTTGCTCGATAAACAAGGTAAACTCCGCTTTAAACATTTGTTTTCTTTCTTATCGCCAAATGCTGAGATGGAGAAGTTACTGTCAACCCTTGATTAGTTGTTCATTGCTTATTACCGAACATAGTATCAGTTTTTCCCGGAAGATGTTGACGCACTGGAATTTGGAGTATAAACTCGGTTCCCTGTCCTAAATTACTGTGGCAGAAAAGCTGACCCCCATGTTTTTCAACGACAATTTGATAGCTAATCGATAATCCTAAACCTGTCCCCGTTCCCACCGGTTTAGTGGTAAAGAAGGGATGGAACAGTTGTTGCTGAACTTCCTCGCTCATTCCGGGACCATTGTCGATAATTCGGATGGCTACCTCTTGGTTCTCTAAGATTTCAGTCTGGACTAGAATTGTGCTAGGGTTTGCTTTAACATCATCCAATGACCGCTTTTTGTTCTGCTCATCAATGGCATCAATGGCATTGACAAATAAATTCATAAACACTTGGTTAATCTGTCCAGCATAACATTCAAGCTTTGGCAGATCACCATACTCTTTAATCACCTGAATGCCCGGATTTTCGCCTCGTGCTTTGAGTCGGTTTCGCAGAATCATCAGGGTACTATTAATGCCCTCATGAATATCTACGGCTTTCATTTCCGCTTCAGCGATACGAGAAAAATTCCGCAGGGAGTAGACAATTTCACAAATCCGCTCTGCTCCGACTTTCATGGAATCCAGCAGTTTAGGCAAGTCTTCTATCAAAAATTCCAGATCGATCACGTCCATTTCGGACTGGATTTCGGGGGTGATTTGGGGATATTGCTGTTGATAGAGTTCGATTAACCCTAAAAGATCGGTAGTATAGTCACTGGCATGGACTAAATTACCATAAATAAAGTTAACTGGATTATTGATTTCATGGGCAACTCCCGCGACTAACTGCCCTAAGCTGGACATTTTTTCACTTTGCACCAACTGGGCTTGGGTTTTCTGGAGTTTGGTAACAGTTTGCTCAAGCTGTTGGGCGTGGGTTAAGGCTTTGGCTTCCGCCTTGCGACTTTGCTTGTAGAGTTCCGCTTGTTGGAGTGCGATCGCTAATTGATCGGCGATGGTACAAATCAACTCCACCTCGGCGTCTTGCCAATTGTAGGCTCGATTATCCATCATCAGCCCTAGAGCGCCCCAAACCGAGTCACCACAGTGCAGGGGAACCAACAACCACGCCCCCGGAAACTGTTGCGTGATGGCTGTATTAGTTGCGTCTACAAAACAGCGGCTATCATTAATCCGCACGACTTCTAAGCGTTTGATTCGTTCAGCCAGAGGATTATTTTGATCGGGAATTTCTACACCCAAGGCTTTGGGCAAACAGTCACCCCGACATGACTCGGCGACATTCACCCAGAGTTGGCGTTCTGGCACATACTGGATAATTTGAGCGCGATCCACTTGCAGCAGGCTCTCAATTTCCTGGGTGGCGGTAGAAAAAATCGTGTCTAAGTCGAGGGAGCAACGAATCGCATGAGTTAGGTGATTAATCGCTTGTTCTCGTTTGAGGTGATACTGAGCCTGATGGTACAGTTGACTTTGACCGATCGCGATCGCGACTTGGTCAGCAATGGCGACGATTAATTCCACCTCTGAGTCTTGCCAGGAATCGGGATGATTGGTTTTGCCTAAGGTTAAACTCCCTAATATCTGAGAATTAAAGTGTAAAGGAACCCATAACCAAGCTCCTGGAAAGTCTTGAGCTAAACCTTGGTTAAATCTACTCGTATCCTCGATGCGAATAATTTCTAATCGCTTGAGTCGTTCAGCTAAAGGATGATTTTGATCAGGAATTTCCTGCCCCAGCGTACTGCTATCCTCTAGAGAGCGGCGATAGTCTGCCACCGATAACCAAGACTGGCGTTCTGGCACATATTGGACAATTTCCGCCCGATCCACGGGTAAGAGTTCGCCAATCTCTTGGACGGCTGTCTCAAAAACCGTGGTTAAGTCCAATGAACGCCGGATGGCTTGAGTCACTTGATTGAGGACTCGCTCTCGCCAGAACAGAGATTTTGCCTGTTCGTAGAGTTGGCTTTGTTGAATGGCAATAGCCACCTGAGAGGCTAACCCGTCGAGTAAGTCAATCTCAAAGGATTGCCAGTTCCGGGGTTGGCTACAGTGATGGGCAATTAGTAGTCCCCATAAGCGGGTTGGGCTTGGGCTGGGTGTTTGGACATCGGCTTGGGACTGTGGGAGAGGTAGGGGTTTGTTACTGTGGACAATTGGCACAACCAGGTTAGCCCTTACCTGGAACTTGGCGAGTAAGTCAATATAACACTGGCTCAGATTAGCCCCATAGATATCATCTAGGGTTCTGACTCGACCTTGTTGGTAGAGCGAGAGGTAGGTTTTCTCAAAACAGGGGTCATATATGCGGTTGCCTAAAATCGAACACCAGCGCGGATCGACGGATTCAACCACCACCTCACCACTCCAGTCGGGATTGAAGCGCAAAATAATCACCCGATCAGTTTGCAGAACTTGTCGCACCTGGGCCACGGTGCGTTCGAGAATATCCTCTAAGTTCAGTGATTGACGGATGTGTTGAGTAATCGCCCCGACTAACTGCTCTCGCTGAACTTGTTGTCGCAGGGTTACTTCTGCTTGTTGGCGTTGGTGGATTTCAGTTTGGGCTTGCTGATAGAGTTCTGATTGTTGAATGGCAATTGCTGTATGGGTGGAGAGCGTTTGCAGCAAGTCGATTTCCCAGGGTTGCCATTTTCGGGTGGTTTGGCACTGTTGAGCCACCAGCAATCCCCACAAGCGCTCCTCATGGACGATGGGGATAACCAGGTTGGCTCTAACTTGGAATTGAGCTAATAATTCAATATGACAGTCAGTTAACCCAGCGTTATAAATATCTTCAACGGATTGGACGCGCCCTTTTTGGTAAAGGTGGATATAGTCTTCGGCAAAATAGCGATCGTTGATCACGGTTCCGGAAATCGGCTTCCAGTTCACGTCAACGGATTCGACTTCCACGACTCCACTCCCATCTCCATAGAGGCGAAACACCAGCACGCGATCGCACCCCAAAATTTGCCGCACTTCCGCTACAGTTGTGTTGAGAATCTCGTCTAAGTCTAAGGAATAGTGAATCCGTTGCGCGATCGCCCCAATTAACCGCTCCCGCAGATATTGCTGTTGCACGGCGGTTTCGGTTTGCTTGCGATCGGTAATATCGATGCACGATCCGATATACCCTAAAAACTGACCACTAGGAGTAAATCGAGGAGTTCCTGTATCTAAAATCCAGCGATATTCTTGATCTGCTCGTCGCAAGCGATATTCCATACAAAAAGCTTGACGAGCATTCAACGCCTGCTGATACGTCTCTAAACAAGATGATAAGTCGTCAGAATGTACCCCCTCAGCCCAACCATTACCCAATTCTTGTTCCAGAGTGCGCCCAGTAAACCGCAACCAGCCCTGATTAAAAAACGTACATAACCCATCTGTACCGGACATCCATAACAGCACAGGGGCATTATCTGCCATCGTGCGGAATCGGGCTTCACTCTCTTGCAGAATGTCTTGGGTGTATTTGGTCTTACTTAGTTGTTCCGTTGTCGGATCGGCTAGACTAGGTGCTAACCGATCAGCCTCAGGTTGCCACTTGTCTGCAACGAACTGGCGATTCGTGCTATCCCGCAAGCGATAAAGTATTGTTCCTCCCTGGATAGAAACTGGCTTAACATTAACCAATACAGTACGGGGTTTGCCTGTCTTATCGGTAATTTCTACTTCAACATTACGAACATTTCCCGCGACAGCTAAAGCTTGCCAATTCCAGGGTAAGTTGCCCAGCAGGTGAGTAATATTACCCAAAGCGCGGACTTCCGACAAAGAATAACCAAAAATAGAGGTTATATTAGGACAAATATAGGTAAAATCACCGTTGTCATTGGTGATTAAAACAGCTTCATCATGATTGCGATCGGGAGTTGGGGGCGACGCTGGTGACTTAGCCTCTGTTATCTCTTCACAAACTAAGCTGATCACCGAATTTGAGGCAGTTATCGGAATCAAACGAATTCTTGCCTTAAGCCAGACTATCCTGCCATCTTTAGCAATTAATCGAGTTTCCCAGGGATGAATTTCAGTCGGATGCTGGCTTAGATGAGTCAATAGGGCTTGATATCGGCATTGGCTTTCTGGAGCAAAAAGCCGATGAATTGGCTTTTGGACTAACTCCCAAAAATCATACCCCAAATAGGCTGCACCGAACTGACTTACATCCAAAATCACCCCATCAAAATTAAGGGTGAAATAAATGCAGGGAAGTGTCTCATACAATATCCGCATCCATTTTAGTTGATCCGGACTATTGCCTGTCCATGATAATTTTCCAGGCTGATGATTTTTTCTGGCAATGTTCATCCATTGGGACTTTTTTAAATCGAATCTTTTCATAAGTTGACTCATGCCAATTCGATGATCATTAATTGAGGCATTTTATCGCTCATAACCCTCAAATTATTATTTATTTTTTCACCTTTGGAGGCATGACTGTAAGTAAAAAATATTTAACTTTGACGGGAGATTCAGACAAGAGTTAGCCTCTTTCACCCATGTCAAATTCCAGACTAGCTCCGAAACCCTTTTTCCCTGTCTTCAGAGAAGCTAAAGCGCAGCGATTGTTCTTACCTAGTTATCGCTCGCCATTCTATCTCTACTTTTTCTTTTTCCCAGACGCACTGAACTTGGTGATTATATCATGTCACACTTTGCCAATAAAAAACACGGCTTGTTTCCGTCTCTCCAGATTCCTGCGTCCGTTTCTCATTCACAGGTTCAATTAGACATGATATGACAATGCATACAGTTTTTGGGCTATCTAATCATAAGCTAATACAAATTCCCATTACTGTGACGGAATCCATGAATAAGTTTAAAAAACGTTATAAATCCGTTACGTATTTTGATTTACTATCCGGTTAAGTTTATTTGTCTTTACCAAGCCCCAAAGGGATGCACCCTACACTCCTGTACCGTAAAACAGCGAAGCGAGGGGTCAAAACACTCCCCCCACACGGATCTAAAGACGTACCTGAGACAAATAGCTGCGGGGATCGAAATGACGACTTTCCCGGATTTTTTCATAGTACTCCCGCTCAACTGACGTGATATCTTTTGGTGTAGCGATGACAATCCGCACCAGTTGATCACCGCGTCCACCTTTCGGTTGAGTCCAGCCTTTACCGCGCAACCGTAATGATTGACCTGAGCGAATCCCGGCTGGCACATTAACACTCACTTTACCATCAGGAGTCGGCACCTCAATCTTGGCACCCAAGACTGCCTCATCGGGCATCACTGGCACTTCACACAAGAGGTTATCACCCTCGAACTGGAAGAAGGGATGAGGTTTCACGTCTACAATTAAGTACAAATCACCCCGTTGCTGGTTGTATTGGCTCACTTGACCCTTACCTCGAACCCGAATCCGACTCCCTGGTTTAGCACCGGGCGGAATCCGCACTTCGATGACTTCACTGCCCAAATTAATCCGTTTTTGCGTACCCCGGAAGGCGTCAGACCAGCTCAATGTAATTGTAGCTTCCCGATCCGCCCCTGCTCCTGCTGCTTTGCCACTTTCATAACCAGCGAAATCATTAAAGTAACCATTGCCACTGGTAAAGTCATTAAAGCCAGCACCCGTTGCGCCACCTGGAGTAGAGCGATAAGTGTACGTCCGACGATTTCCCGTCCCTCCTGGCGTCCCTGTAGCGGCTGTATTAAAGCGCCCTAGAAGTTCGTTAATAAACTCGTCAAAACTACCGTATTGACCAAAATCAAAATTACCGAAATCAACATTAGCACCCCCGCCTCCAGGATATCCACCAACTCCGGCTTGCTTCCAGTACTGACCAAACTGATCGTATTTCTTGCGTTTTTCGGGGTCAGACAAGACTTCGTAGGCTTCGTTAACTTCTTTAAATCGAGCCTCGGCTTGTTTGTCACCCGGGTTCATGTCTGGGTGGTATTTCCGCGCCAGACGTCGAAAACTCTTTTTAATTTCATCGGCACTAGCCGTCTTGCTCACTCCTAGGACGGCATAGTAGTCTTTAAAGTCAGTTGCAGCCATGAAGGGTTTCTCCTCTACTCCAAGGATTTAATCGATAAACTGGGCTAATAGGTCTCTACCGATATAATTTTGCTAACATTTGCTAACAATAGCCATCATGCCTGACACATTCAGGTTCTCTATTCCTATCCGGCTGTGGTTTTGGGCTAGATAGGAGGTCAGTTTGTGTAGTGTGTCTTTCCGGATGTTGGCTATCTTCCGGTGCAAACGGGCTATCTTGTTCGAGGCTCTTTTCCAGTTGGATGAACCGATTTGTTTGGTGAGTAGATACGATCAGAAATTAGGTTACAGTTGCTAGCCCCTTCAGTCATAATCCCAGGACTTACGCAGACACACCATGGATGGGGGTAAAGGTGCGTTACGCTTCGCTCTCCCCACCCTACACATAAAAGTTGATATCGAAACCTGTGCTATGATTTGTGTACACAACGATACACAGATCAAAAGTAGAGAGTGAAATGGTAGAGCGAATTGGTGTTCGGGAGTTCAGACAGAACTTAGCCAAGTATATAGATGCTGCTGCTCCCGTTGCTGTTATGCGTCACGGACAAACTGTAGGATATTTTGTTCCTGCCCATCAAGAGCCAGTCAAAGCTGAACTAGAAGCCCTCAAACAAGCAGCAGCCAAACTCGATGCTTTACTAGCCGAGCAAGGAATTAGTGAAGATGAACTGGTGCAGGAATTTCGCCAACTCCGCGAAAACAAAGCCTAAATCCTTTTCATGTCAACCAAAAAACAAATTGTTCTGGACGCAAATATCTTAGTTCGCGCTGTTTTAGGGAGAAAGGTTCGAGGGCTATTAGAAGAATATGTAACAACCGCCCAATTTTTTACCCCAGATGAGTGTTATTTAGATGCCAGTAAATACCTACCGCCATTGTTTGAAAAGCGTAACTTACCTGCCCAGGAAGCTCTCGATGTTCTAGAGCAGTTAACCTGTCTCATCGAAGTTGTGGATTATGATTTATACAACTTCTACGAAGAACAAGCCAAACAACGAATCGCTATGAGAGATATTAACGACTGGTCGATTGTTGCCCTGGCTTTGACCTTGGATTGTCCCATTTGGACAGAAGACACAGACTTTTTCGGTGCAGGTGTTGCCACTTGGACAAGCGATCGCGTTCATTTATACTTGTCATCGTAAACTAATTACCCACCCCAACTGGAATTTTCGGATCGGTTTCGATGTGTTGAGAATGGGGCAAAATCTGAATAGGATATACATACTCACAGATTACCCACTCTACTCCAATCACTCAATCGCAAAGGAATAATGTATGGCTTACTTCTGGTATAAGGCATTTCACTTAATTGGCATTGTTGTCTGGTTTGCTGGCTTATTCTACCTGGTGCGTCTTTTCGTCTATCACGCTGAAGCCTCTCAGGAAGCCGAACCCGCGCAAACCATTCTGAAAAATCAATACCAAATCATGGAGAAGCGTCTCTATAACATCATTACCACGCCGGGAATGGTGGTGACGGTTGCCATGGCAATTGGTTTACTCACGACTGAACCAGAGGTTTTAAAATCCGGTTGGATGCACGCGAAACTAGCGTTCGTTTTGGTGTTGCTGGCGTATCATTTTTACTGTGGTCGGTTGATGCGACGGTTAGCTTCTGGAGACTGTCAATGGACGGGTCAACAGTTCCGCGCCCTCAACGAAGCTCCCACTGTCCTACTCGTGGCGATTGTTTTACTGGCTGTATTTAAGAATAGTTTACCCACGGATATTACAGCTTGGGGAATCTTTGCTCTGGTTATTGCTATGGCAGCATCAATTCAACTCTATGCGAAAAAACGGAAGCGGGATAAGGAAAAACGTCTGGCGGAGGCATCCTCAGCAACCAGCGATGAGATCAAAGAACAGGTATCGGCTTGAAGATCAGTTCAGTAACAGGCTTCTTTAAGGAGAAATGAACTGTGGTAGAGACGTTCCCCTGGAACGTCTCTTCTGGTTAAGAACCGTAAAGATTGGGATTAACCTTTCCTGATCTTTTGTGGAAAACTAAGGGGTTTCTGTGGAAAAGTAGCAAAATTTGTGGAAAAGTCAGGCTTTTTCCAGGGGAACTTCAGGTTAAAAGGTAATCTGATCCGACTCATAAGCTGGAGGTTCGACATGGATCAACACGCGCACTGGATTAAAGCGTTCTTCTAATCGATCCTCCACCGCCTCAGTAATTTGGTGAGCGGTTTCCACGTCTTTAGCATCAACAATCAGATGCATTTCAATGAAGACTTGACGCCCTAAGACGCCACGGGAGGCGATATGATGGCAGTTGAGGACTCCAGGAACTTGCATAACAATCCCTTGAATCGCTTCGGGTGCGATCGCGACTTCATCGACTAACCAGGGTAAGTTATCCGTTAACACTTCCCAGCCACTGCGAAACACTAACAGGGCGACAGGAAAGGCAAGAATCACATCTAACCATTGAAGCTGGGGCAGATTCCACACTCGTCCTTGCCAGATACCAATCAATCCCGCCAAAACCGTAATGGTTACCCAGACATCACTCATCGTGTGTTGAGCATCCGCTATCAAAATCGCACTTCCCACCCGCTTCCCCACATTTCTTTCATAGAAGGTAACGAAAATGTTCACGCCTAAGACAATCACCAGTAACCACAACTCCAACCCAGAAATTGTGATTGGTGTCAAACCATCCATAATCCTCTCAATCGTGCCTTTGAGAATTTCCAAACAAGCGATCCCTAAAAATGCCGCAATCCCCAAAGCGCCCAAAGCTTCAAACTTCTGATGACCATAGGGATGTTCGCGATCGGGGTGAGGAGACGAAAATCGATTCGCCACTAAGCCCAAAACATTATTGGCACTATCGGTGACACTGTGCAATGCATCGGCTTGTAAACTCAAAGACCCTGTTAAAATGCCCACAACGGCTTTCAATACCATCACGAATACATTCAACACCAGGGTAATCAGCAAAACTTTGCGAATTTCAGCACGTTTGTCGGCTGGCATTATGGTTGCCCCTCGATAAGGAATTTCCCCTATCCTTAGTTTAGTCCGGAAAATGACTCAAACCCTTGTCATTTAATGCTTTTAATTCTCCAAGCTCCCTAAATGTTGGTAGGCTTCTTGCAAATTTTTCTAGACCAAGGTTTAAACGCAAAGGACAGGGCGATAGCTTTACCCTTGATGGTTCAAGCTATTCTGTAAGCACTCACTATTAAGCTTTATTACGCATGATTCCCACTTCGCTCACGCTTAATCTGCCTCAAGGGTCTGTATCGTTCAAATTTACGCCGGAAGCTGCCCAAAATTTGCAAAAGGCACTCGCCCAACTTGTACAAACTTTAAAAGCTACGGCTCAAGCCCCAGGCAGTACCAGCAAGCCTAGTCCGCAAAAACCAATAGAGTACCAATATACTGGGGACGTTTTCTTGGAAATTTTCTGCAATCCCAATATTTATCCCAGTCCCTTTGCGGCTAAAGTTCTAATCACACTGCGGGATGAACGCATCCGTTTGAGTACGGAAGCTGAACTGACTCGGGTGATTGAGGATGTCAATCAGTATCTAGAACAAGTTGGGTGACACGTTAAGGCAGGGCAACTTGACCAAAACCAATGGCTCTCAAGTCCCTCGTCCTTGCCTTTCGGCTGGAAAGTGTCAAGTATTGTAAAATAACCAACGGGTCAACCCTTATCTTAGTTATGAGTTCTAACAATATCCAAGACGTTTTACAAACTGGCTTTCGTGTATCGTTAGGGGCTACCACTTCCCTGATCGAAAGTCTCCAGGATCAGCAAAAGCGGGAAGAAAACCTGTCCCTGCTGAACTTAGACTTCAACCAACAGGTTGCTGAGTTGTCAAAAAAAGGCGAAAAAACCGAGCAAGAGGCTCAACGCTTGATTGAACAGATGTTCAGTCAAATGAACCAACCGACAGACTCAGCTACACCATCAACACCTAGCGATAGCGGTTCAACACCACCAACGGGAACCACGTCTAGAAATACCCAACAGGAACTTGAAGAACTGACTGTGCAAATTGCTCTGATCCGTACTGAGTTGGAGCAGATGCGTAATCCTGACTCAAATCAATAAATAAGTAGGGTCTGCTGAATAAGTTTGGGGGTGAGGGGAGGGAAGCAGGGGAAGCCATGTAGAGACGTTCCGGTGGAACGTCTGGAAGCTGAGGGGAGTCTTCTGCTCTAGTTAGGGAATCAGTTTTCAGGCATTGGTAAGGGCGCATGTCTATGCGCCCCTACATTATTTCAGGTTATCCAAATTTTAATATGCAATTACATTGGTGCTTTGTTAGTGGTCTCCTTTTTTTAGGGGTGTATCAGGAGCAATAGCTAGGGCTGAAGCCTAATGATGAAAGGGTTTGCCAAACTAAATCCGTACTTGTCCTTGACTCGGCAATTCATCAATGACACAACCAATGACAACGAACCGATAACGAACGTTTACCTGAGGCTATTTAATCATTTTCCCATTCTTCGGAACCTATCAAATCCCCAATGCGGTCTCTCAGCAAGAAATCGCACAGCTCTAGTTCGCATTCGACACCAACCCATTCGCGAGCGGGAATGTATTGACAGAGAACGTAGATGGGTTGCTGACGGCTGACTACTCCTTTCTCTACGAGTTGACGTGCTTCTTCTTGAATCACATCAATGGAATATCGAATCGAGGGAGTAGAGGGAGTAGAGGGAGTAGAGGGAACAGTTTGAAGACTCATCGGACTCATAGATACCATCCTGACTAAACATCGTACTACGTTCTAACTATAAACGAATTTGGCTAACCTGAAAAGGTATCTCGTTCCGTATAGGAAGTTACAAAGTTATTCAAGTTATGAATAAAAATTACAGAACAGCGATGGTGCAGGTTCCCTCGCGCTTCAGCCGAGGGATGAAACCAAAGATAAAAATTATATCCCCGTCGGCTAGCTACCGATTACAGGCTGAAACCCTAGTCATGCCGTTAATTTAGTGAATTGACACTCAGACAGTCTCTAAGAAAGGGATCTGGATCGCGGCAAAATAATTAATAAAACTTAAATAAATTCTGTTAACCCATAACCAGATTCAATCTGATCAAATAATACATTAAGTGCGATCGCCTGCGCCTCTGGCATCTGTCCGTAGGAGTAGACGTAAGGCGTCTGGGCTCTGAGGTGGAGTCGGAACTGTTCTAGGATGTAGGGGCTACCATAAATCACCAATGCCTCTAAGATTTGATTTTTTAATAATTGCTGTAGCCAATTCATCGCCACGGTGGTTAACCCAGCCGTATTCCGAAATGGATTACCGCGAATAAAAAGCTGTAGCAGCGTGGGAATCAGCCGATCATTCTCCTCCCTGGATATCCCTGACGTATGGCGATCCACCCATTGCAGTTGGTAGCCAAACTGTTGGGGGATAGTAACGGATGGAGCATTTCGCCCCAAAACATCACAGGTGAGAATATCATCCACAATGATTAGGTTACGTCCCTGAGAACTATTGGGAAGCGGTTTTGAGCGCAGGGGAAGGGAACCGCCTACTTGTTGAGAATCGCGGAGTATATGAGTAACTGTCTGAATCGCCGTCGGTTGAGCGAGATGATTCAGAAACGATAACGGTTGAGATGGATCACTCTGGCGTACTGGTACTTCTGCACCTGCATTAATTTTTGTCTTCGCCTGCCAAATTCGTTCCACAGATGCCTGAATGCGATCGCGTGAAATTCGTCCCGCCGTTACCGCGTCACAGATGGCTTGAATCGTTGTTTCTGGATTAACGGGCATCAATAAAATATCCGCCCCCGCTTCCACCGCTTTTACTGGGGCTTCCGTTGCACCATAACGATTCGCGATCGCACCCATAATTAAAGCATCGGTGACAATTAACCCCTGAAACCCTAACTCGTGGCGCAGCAGTTGGGTTAACACCTTCTCAGATAACGTCGCCGGAAATTGCTCATCCAAGCTGGGGATCAACAGATGAGCCGTCATCACCGTATCCACACCCGCCGCCATCGCCGCTTGAAACGGGGGAAATTCGATCTGTGCGAGTCGCGATCGCGAATGAGATAATATTGGTAAATTTAAATGAGAATCGATCGCCGTATCCCCATGACCCGGGAAATGTTTCGCCGTCGTTAACACCGGATAGTCTTGGGTTCCCCGGATAAACTGACAAGCCAATTGACTCACGGTTTCCGGTGTGTCAGAAAATGCCCGCACATTAATCACCGGGTTTTGCGGGTTATTATTCACATCAACCACAGGGGCGAGAATCCAGTTAATCCCAATCGCTAAGGCTTCTTGAGCCGTAATTGCCCCTTTTTGTCGAGCATAGTGTTGGGCTTTATCCAGATTTTCACAGGCAATCGCCCCGATTGCCATCGGTGGCGGAAACCACGTCGCCCCAGCAAAGCGTTGACCCACTCCTTCTTCAATATCGGCGGCAATCAATAAGGGAATTGGGGCATACTCTTGTAATTGTTGCGATCTCAGCGCCAGTTCCCCAGCACTCGCACCCAGTAAAATCACGCCGCCTACCCCCCAATCCTGTATCCAATGCTGCAATTTAGCGGCTGGAGGTTCCCAAGCCGGATACTGAATTTGATGGTCAAACAGGTAGCCAGACGCCCGCACCACAACCATCTGCGCCACCTGTTGTGCCAAGGAGAGAGACTGAATGTCGGGTAAGGAATTCATATCATGTTTGGTTAAATACTTACACATTGGTACTCTCCCAGCCAGAGGGCAGAGGGCAGAATACTCCTAGGGAAAGAGCCAGGTGGCAAGTTAGACGGACATGATATAGCGTTTTCAAATGAGACCTAAAAATGCCTCGGAGTTTTTCATGTTAGAAAATCTGACTTGGAATGCTTGCCTGTCAAGGATTACAGCTTATGCCATAGCGTATAGCGTAAAAGTCGAACGTCTTAGTTTTAAATCTCAAATGTAAACACTATATCACTCGTTTTCTGCCTCAAACTGATCATCGAGTCCCTTACTGCGACGTTCTTGTGAGAGTTGATTCAATAGTGTCAACATACGAGTGCCACGTTCTAAGCCTCGGTCTTCAATAAAGACAACCTCTGGGGTACGACGCAAGCGCACCCGCCGACCTAATTCGCGGCGGACAAAACCCGTAGCTGATTGTAAACCTGCCATCGTTTCCGATTTTGCCTCTTCGGTGCCATAGATTGAGACATAAATTTTGGCGTGTTGCAAGTCACCTGAAACATCGACATCAGTAACACTGACCATTCCAGCACCAACACGGTCATCTTTGATATCGTGCAATAACATTTGACTGACTTCCTGCTGAATCAGCGAGGAAACCCTAGACACACGGCGATTTGTAGCCATAACGCCCCCTTTACTAAGTGGTCATTCGTCATTCGTCATTCGTCATTGGTCATTGGTCATTGGTCATTGGTCATTTGTCATTGGTCATTTGTCATTGGTCATTGGTCATTTGTCATTGGTCATTTGTTAGGGAACAGGGAACAGGGAACAGGTAAGCGTTTTGAGTTAACTTCCCCATCTCCCTCATCTTCCCCATCTTCCCCATCTTCCCCAGCTTCCCCAGCTCCCCCAGCTTCCCCTGCTCTCCCATCTCCCTCACTCCCTAATCCCCTAAACTGGATTCAGTCCGAGCATGGCACGCAGGGTGAAAACTAAAAACAGAAATGTCCCCACAACCAGACTCACGAGCGCGATCGCACTCACTGGATTGCTCAGGACTGGCTTAAAGCGTTCAAATAAGGCAAAGAAGATGCCCAAGGATATACTAATCAGGTAACGGGGATATCGGCTAATGTTTTGCAAAAAGTCTTTCATCAGAAAATCGGGTTGGTAAGGGGGCGAATGGAAACCCCTGTCATTACTGTATCTTGGAGTTCTCAGACATACCATGGCATGTCTGGAACATGGCTGCCGTTAGCACAGAGGCAGAAACATCTGCCATTATGCACTATATCTTATTTCTCTGAATTTCTAGCTTGAGGCAGTTATTGATTTATAGAAGTAAACTTTTTGATTGAAGCTGCTGCCTCTTCCGGTTTACCCGATGCCGGAAACACTAAAATACTCTTAATTTTGCTGTTATTCATCAGTTCTTTTAGACGATACAACTGCTGATCAGAAATAGCCACCCCTGCATAATTCTCAGCATACTCTAGCTCTTGCTTAAAGTTGTCATCATTATAGGTTTGAATAAATACTCGATCAACGTTCCAGTTTTTCCAATCTGCTGCAAAGTAGCGTTTACTCCAATAAGGATTATGATGACAAAGGTCAAAACTCACGGCTGGGTTTGCTTTCTTCATATCAGCGATCATTTGCTGGACAAAATTAGTCAAATGAGTCGTGCGATCGACTTTTCCGGGTAAGTCAGCATGATACCCTAGGTAATCATCCCACTGCACAGCATCAATCGTCGGATACTTTTGCACAAACTCAACTAATATCTTTTTGAAAAAAGTCGCTACGTCTGGCAGTTCTACATCCAGTAAGTAGTGATCAATCCCCGCATAAGTTTTATCCACCCCAGGCACAATCCATCGTTGAGCAATGGCTCTGTCAAAAATCGGGCTATTTTTATCAATTTTAATTCCCTTCTCAAAATAGGCGTGAACTTCCATTCCCTGCTTGTGCGCCTCATCAATCAACCACTCTAACCATTGCTCTTGAAACTTATTAGGACAACTGTTGTATCCGAAGGTTTGCTGCATCACCTCACTGGGATACATGGTGCAACCATTGCCCCAAACTCCATGAATAATGGTATTGATTCCTTGATCGCGATAATAACGGACTCGTTCACGAATCATTTTTTCGGTAGCATTATTTGTTGCTTGATACCGACTTAAATAAATTCCTCGGATTTCCTTTTTCTGCCAAGGTGTTTGAGGGGATGGGGATGGTTTGGGGGTAGTAGGTAATGGTGAAGCTTGTGGATTAGGTGTGGGTGTCTGAGTTGGAGTAACAGGTTCTAGGGGAGAAGTGGCAACCGATACGCTTGGACTAGGCGTAGGAGTTAAATTCGTCGGGGTTGGGGGTTGAGGATTCGATGGAGTCGGTTGTTGATGACTTTGTTGATTATTTGGCAAAAATTGGCGGATATTGAGATGAGCAAGTAGAGTATCTCGCTGCATAAATCCCCAATAACCAACACCTAACAAAACAAGGATTAATGAAATGGGAATAGAAGCACATCCACATCCCTTCTTTTCTTTTTTCGCTGGCATGACAACAAAGCGTAATGGTTTAATGATGACACAGCTTGGAGAAAGAGATTCTGGTTGCAGTTGCTTTAGGGGGTGAGGAGCAACCTGGCTAGTGCAGCGCGGCAAAAATACAAGAGCCGCTTCGTAGATACGATGAAGCAGGGGGAGCAGAGGGAGCTGGGGAAGCTGGGGGAGATATTAGCTGTTCAGTTATTTCTGCTTTCTTGCACTAGAAACCTAGATCCACTTACTCCTAGCTTAACCCATTGCTTCATTTGCTCATTCTCGGTTGCGATCGCGTTCTTCACCCCATTGGGATCATGTCAGGGAACGTTGAGGAGAGGGCGATCCCACCCAATTGAGTACAAAGCAAGTCTTAATTGATGCAAGGGGATTGTCCCTACAGTAATGACAAAGGACAAATGACGAATGACAAAGGACAAAATTTTAGCGTTTTGGTTTGGAGAGCCTGATCACCCAGAGTATGGGAAACCTCGTCAGGCTTGGTTTACCAAAAATTCAGCCTTTGATGAAGAAGTGCGATCGCGCTTTTTGAACGAGTATCAACAAGCGGCGACGGGTCAACTCAACCACTGGCAGGAATCGCCTCATAGCTGTCTGGCGCTGATTCTACTGTTAGATCAATTTTCCCGCAATATGTTTCGGGGTCAACCTCAAGCCTTTGCTACTGACTCTCAAGCTTTAGCCATCGCCCAACATGCGGTGTCACAGGGTTTTGACCAACAATTGCTCCCGGTACAGCGTTGGTTTATTTATATGCCCTATGAACATAGTGAGAACTTAGCCCACCAGCGTCGGTGTGTTGACTTATTTTCTACGCTGAAACATGATCCAGATAGTGCCAGTACGATTGATTACGCCTATCGCCATCTCAAGGTAATTGAACGTTTTGGGCGATTTCCCCATCGTAACCCGATTCTGGGTCGAGAAAGTACACCGGAAGAAGTGGCATTTCTTAAACAACCAGGTTCCTCATTTTGATCGGGATAAGGCAGAAGGCAGAAGGCAGAAGAGATAAGCTGTTATGCCTTTAAATTAGAAATGGGTAGCGAGCAAGATGCTTAGTAGCGAGCAAGATGCTTAGTAGCGAGCAAGATGCTTAGTAGCGAGCAAGATGCTTAGTAGCGAGCAAGATGCTTAGTAGCGAGCAAGATGCTCGCACTACATAGAAATATTTCGCCATTATTGACATTAAGGTTTAAAGCTTGTCTAGTTAGACAGGCTGCTTTTTGATTGGTAATTGGGAAAGAGGCAATTAGAAATGTAAAATTGGTTACATTCGTTAATGTGTAGGGGCGGGTTTAGTGATTAACCTTGATAGTTCATACTAACTGGAATACAAAACCCGCCCTGCCTATCAATGTTATGAATAAGATTATCTGTATTGACCGAGGAAGAAGTAATTAGAAATGCCGGATGAATTACATTAAGGTGTAGGGGCGGGTTTAGGGATTA